>JAEOSL010000155.1 GCA_016840385.1 Candidatus Thorarchaeota archaeon
ATCACGTGTTAATGAGGAAACTGTCAGTCGTGCAGGTGTGAAGGTGAACCTCGGATTTCAACGAACAAGATGGATTGATGGATCCACTCATCTCTGGTTGGGTCGAAGTAGAGCGGCTGGCAAAGGAGAGGGTTCAAGCGGCTTGAAATTCGATTACTTAGAAACGAAAAGTGGATAGAGAAGATGCTATGTACATTTAGGAGGAATGGTTATGCCATTATTCGTTCGAAATATGGAAGATAGATTGTTTAGAAAAGAAGGTGTTGAAATCCAATTTCAACCAGCAAGTCAAATCGGATCCATTCAAGGAAATGTAGGAAACCCGTCATGGCTTGTCGAGTGCAGAATAAATCCTCTTGAAACTCAGTACGCTGGTTGCAATGATATTGAGCTGAGAATTACACCAACACTCGCAGATGACCCAAAGGGGACAGTCATTCTAAGTGGAGGTGGGGCTGGTGACGGATGGTACATCAACTTGGCGTCTAGCTCTAGTCCAATATCACACGCGATTAGTACTCTCCTTGGTAAAGGATTCAATCTTGTTGAAGTAAGAAGCCGTGAGGGGATGTGGGCATACGGAACCAGAGAGAGTTTTGGTGCAATTCAGTTAGCCAGTAGATAAGCGTTCATCGCAAAATGTATTTGTGATGTGGCACGGGAAACATATCCTGATAATCCTGACCATCTACTAATCGCTCAAGGGAATTGTGCTGGTTCTGCACAGATTTCTTTCGCACTCTGCTATTTTGATTTAGATTTGGATATTGATCTTGTAAACTTGGGAAGCCCTCTACCCCCATGCCCACGATGTCCTCCCGATCCGTTTCCTGAGATAGAGTTAGAACAGCCCGTAACAACAGAAGAAACACGGTCCACACCTACACTCTCAATTTTCATGCAACAATTACGCGAGCTAATCGAGGAGGTCGTAGAAGCAAATGATGTCCTAGAACAAAGGTTTACAGCTATTCAAGGTTATCTCCATAAGCTGGAAACTATGATTTACAAAGAGGAGCGAGATGAGGAACAACTTTGGTGTTACCTAGCCATTAGACACCTGATTGATTTACCAACAAATGATGTTTTTGGAACTCCAGCATTACCATTCAGCCAATGGGCTAAGAAAGCACAACCACTGTTACTATCTGAAAGTAAAGACAAACCTGCAAAGTTAGATTATCCCCACACTAGGATAAATTTCCTAATAGGTGAACATGAAGGACTAGCTGTTATCCATGAAATGACTCAGCTATATTATGAACGAATAACATCTAGACATAAGCATCTCTATGGTCCAATTAGTGATATGGCTCATAAATCATACAATAGCGAAACTCCTCTCCGCATAATGACAGATGCTATTATTAATGCTACAAAATTTCGTCATTCTTGATGGTGCTCAATAGTTGCCTAGAACAAACTCTTTCAGATGTGATGTCAGGATTTTGATTGACCATCATCTTGGTGCACTTATTCCAATAAAGAAACAGATACGAAATTATTCTTCCTGATTGTTCCTTTTCTTGGTATGTTCCTTTCTAAGAAATGCCGGGTAATCCAGTAAGTAAGGTCCATTCGCAAATTGGTGATCTCTTAGAAATCGATCGAGTAGTTTCAGGTTCTTACTCTCTACAGCTGCAGTTTGGAATTTGATACCCTTCACAGAGTGAATTTCAAACTCCGTCTTCTCAAATATAACAACATCTGCAGAAGTTCTTTCAAATCTAATATTCCATTTTCCACTCTTATTATCATAGACTGCTCTAGCTTGTTTCCTTGTTTTAGTTACAGAAAGAATATTCTCTTTAGTAATTGCTAGAATTTTATTAGCCAATTCTATATTGAAATCACCTTTACTCAATGTCCGAATAATAGTTGATCTAAATTCCTCGATATCAAGAGGTTCGATGATGATTTTAGAAACGGAATATTCACTCCATTTTTTCCAGTGTCCAATCTTACCTCTTTTTGCTAGCCTAATCTTAAGCTCTACTTTTTGTGAACTAGCCTTTTGACGTATCTTCAGTCCAACACCATCAAGGTCCAACAGTATGTAATAGTCTGTCCATTTGCTAGTATCACTCTCATCCAAGAGTTTTGATATTTCCTCATTGCTTGACCAATCAAGCTTTTCTCCAAAGACCCTGAATTCCCAACCCCCCACGGTCTTTCTTGTTAGTATATAACTCCGAACTATATCTGCAGTTACTCCAAAGGGGATGATAAGACTAAACACAAAGAGAACTAACCATGAAATCTCGAAAAGTGTAAAACCAAGGACTGCTACACCAACAATCACCAGTCCTGGAAAAGTGAATGAGATGAAGATGTTCATCGCTGCCGTCATGGCTAATAGCCCACCAGCTTTGAGCTTTCTATCTTTTCCCAACTCACTAGCAAGTTCATTGATGGATGAATGGAATGGATTGTAGTCCTTTTTCTTCAGCTTAGGATCCTTGAAATATTTCCTGACCAAGTCCATTCTCACCTTTAGTCGATCCGTTCCTAGATTACGTTTCTGAATCCTACGCATAGTGAGAATCCCAAGTATTTGCATCGCACAAAAGACGAATGCAGCAATACTAAGGATTACTCCAATTATCAGTGGTTCAGTTAGAAGCACAATATTGAGAGATGTTACAGCTGCAAATCCTGCTACTACCATTGATGCCAATGAGAGAAACAAATTCACACGACGCTCGCCAGTTTCTTCATTTCTCCAAAATTCTTCAGCAAATCGTTCATACTCAGCTAGCAGAAACTGTTGCCAAGAACCATCATCATTCATACGGTATCTCTCTCTCAATAGTGCAGGAGCTTGATAGAAAGGGGCAATCGCCTCTTCTAACAATCTATGATAATCAACAGAATTAGGTTGTATTTGTTTGAAAGATTCTGATGAATCAAGTATGTCAATGAATATCGATGAAACCACAGCTAGTTTTCGTAGATAACAATGATTTCTGAGGTTTGCTATAAGACTTCCGACAGTTCTTCTATTTGTACAATTGTCCTAATGGACACTCTGTTGATATCGATTAGCCTGAATTGTTAGTAAAACACAATTAGCCATTTAGAATACAAATCTTCGATAACAGAACTACTAAATACATCATAACCTCACATCAAAACGGCTGACAATGACCAAACTCAAGATTACTGATACAACCCTTCGAGATGCGCATCAATCCCTTATCGCTACGCGTATGCGAACAGAGGATATGCTTCCCATTTGTGAGAAGATTGACAGGGTTGGCTATCATTCTCTTGAGATGTGGGGCGGCGCAACCTTTGACTCCATGATGAGGTTCCTTGATGAAGACCCATGGGAACGAGTTGAAACTCTCAAAGATATTATGCCAAAGACAAAATTTCAGATGCTTTTGAGATCCAGTAACATTGTAGCCTATCGAGCTTATCCCGATGATGTGTTAGAACTCTTTGTTAGCGAAGCAGTAAAAGCTGGAATTGACATATTCCGCATTTTTGATGCACTCAATGATGTTCGCAATATGGAAGCCTCAATGAAATTTGTCAAGCGTGAAGGTGGACATGTTCAAGCATCAATAAGCTACACACTAAGCCCCTATCATTCAAACGAGAAATTCGTGGAGGTCGCAAAAGATCTCTATGCACTTGATGCAGATTCGATTTGTATCAAAGACATGGCGGGTCTCATCTCACCTGAAGCCGCTTATGATCTTGTGAAGCGTCTGAAAGAAGCAATTGACATTCCCATCCAACTTCATTCACATTACACAAGTGGCATGGCTGCGATGGCATATCTCAAAGCCTCAGAAGTTGGAGTTGATGTTGTTGATTGTGCTATCTCTGCCCTATCCATGTCAACATCCCAACCTGCCACTGAATCAATTGTCGAATCACTGAAAGGTACTCCTCGTGACACTGGATTGAAAATTGACCAGCTATCTGAGATTGCGAATTACTTCAGAAGGATACGCAGAAAATACAGTCAGTTCGAAGGAAGTCTTCAGGGAGTTAATCCACAGGTTCTAGTATTCCAGATTCCTGGTGGAATGTTATCAAACCTCGACAATCAATTGAGAGAACAAGGCGCCGAGGATCGTTATGATGAAGTACTTGAAGAAGTTCCTAGAGTCCGTGCAGAACTAGGATATCCTCCACTAGTGACACCTTCAAGTCAAATAGTGGGAACTCAGGCAACACTCAATGTTGTGACTGGCGAACGTTACAGCATGATTCCAACAGAGGTCAAACAGTACATTCGTGGATACTATGGAAGACCCCCAGCTGAGATTGACCCAGAAATAAGAAAGAAAGCAATTGGGGACGAGACACCACTTGATTGTCGACCTGCTGATATGCTTGAACCAGAACTCCCCGCAGCTCGTGAGGTTCTGAAGGATATTGAGCACGTTGAAAGAGACCTCGTATCCTATGCACTCTATCCTCAATACGCTCTGGACTTTCTGAAACGAAAGGCACAGAGAAAAATGAGAGGGACAATGACTGTAGAACTAGAAGTTGCGCTCGCAGCAGCAGTTCTTCATATGAATGGTACAGGTCCCGGGGCATTAGCATCTGCAGCAGGTAGAGCACGAGGGTGGTCTGATGCTGGAGTATCTGATCTTATCGAAGGACGTACTTCTCAAAGTGTTCCTGGTCAATGGGACCAATCAAGTTCTGCATGGTCTTCTGCAGGGCGTAAGGATATCATGAAGGGAAGGAGTCGGGGGGAATAGTATGAGTCCTGAGTATAAAGTCACACTTGATGACCGTCTCTTTGATGTTGAGGTCAAGATGCTTGACGAGGGTGGGGTTCTCATAGTAAAAGTTGGTGACCAAAGTTACACAATGAAATCTACCCCCACAGATGATGGTACTTGGGTTGTGAACGACCTTACTACTGATTATTCTGTTAAGATTCTCAAACGTGCAGGAAAATCCGTAACTCTTGAGATAAATGGAGAAGAACGTGAAATAGACTGGGAACGAGTACGAAAGGTTGAAGCCGTGAAGAAAAGTGCAGGTGCTTCAGTAGGAGGTCCTCGTGTTGCTGGAGGTATCTATCCTCCTATGCCTGGGAAGATCACCGCGGTGCGTGTCAAGGTTGGGGACACGGTGAAGAGTGGGGATACTGTTTGCATTCTTGAAGCAATGAAGATGTTCAATGAACTCAAGGCTGACATATCAGGCTCAGTGAAAGAAGTCAATGTTGAAGTTGGTACAATGGTCACAACTGCTGACCTTCTAGTTCTTATCGAGTAGGATGTGTTGCTGTGGAACCCGTCAATATTGTTGGAGTGGGAATGACACAGTTTGGAGTTCTTGAAGACTCAATTGTTCAGATTGCACAGAATGCCGCGTTAGAGGCTTTGAATGACTCATCAACAATAGACTCTCCCATTGACCATTTGATTGTTGGAACTCAGAATCCCGAGGAGTTCACCGGTCAAGGCCATCTATCCACACTGCTTGCAGACTACCTTGGTGTTGTTCCTGCCGGGGCTACACGCGTTGAAACTGGACCTTCATCCGGCTCTAGCGCTTTCGAATCTGCAGTAGCATTAGTAGGTGCAGGAATGGCTGACTTGGTCTTGGTCGTTGGTGTCGAGAAGATGTCTCAGGTTGCTAGGAGCACAGCATCTAAGATATTGGCGAGAATGCTTTCTTATGATAATGAGATTCTATACGGTGCAACACCTACTGCACTTGCTGCTATGATTACAAGACGATACATGCACGATTTTGGACTAACTCGAGATGAGCTCTCTCTCATTCCAGTAAAGGCTCATAGGAATGGAGCAAAGAATCCTCTCGCTCACTTTCAGAAAGAAGTGTCAGTAGAGAAAGTAAGTAACTCACCAATCATCGCAGATCCTTTACGACTCTTTGATTGTTGTGCAACTAGTGATGGAGCCGCATCAGTCGTAGTTGCATCAAACAAAGCTGTTCAAAACTATGGTCTCTCTGATTCTGCAATCAAAGTACTGGGTGTTGGACATGGGACTGACTACTTAGCAGTACAGCATCGTTCTTCACTAACTTCAATGAATGCAACAAAGGCTGCCGCAAAGAACGCATTCAGTATGGCGGGAGTCAAACCTAGTGACATTGATGTTTGTGAACTTCATGATGCCTTTTCAATATTAGAACTTCTCAACATGGAAGATATCGGCCTTGTGGAGAAGGGCCAAGCAATTGAAGCTGTGAAGGACGGGACTACTGAAGTGTCTGGGGAGATGCCAGTAAATCCAAGTGGTGGTTTAAAGGCAAGAGGTCATCCTACTGGTGGGACC
>JAEOSL010000156.1 GCA_016840385.1 Candidatus Thorarchaeota archaeon
GTTTACTGCAATCCTGTTGTAGGAGAACTTCAGGGAGGAATCGGTACTCTTCATTCAATCAAGGAAGGCCCTAGACCAGATGCAGTGTTGATACCAGAACCAACTGATATGAATCTCTTATTGAAACATGGAGGGGTCTTAGATTTTGCAATCATCACTCTAGGAAAATCCAGCCATATCTCCCAGAGGGAAGGTTCAGTTGATGCGATTAGAAAAATGAGTGATATTCAACAAAGGCTCTATGAGATGGATGATGACAAAGATTGGGTTCATGATTTCGATCCTGATGTTCCTAAACTTCCACTGATGAATATTGGAAGTATTATTGGTGGAAGAGGGCGAAACCACGACCTCAAAGGTCCATATTGTGTAGCAGATGTTTGTACTCTCTATATCGATACCAGAATAAACGCTACCCAATCATACGATTCAGTGAAGAAGGATATCATAACAACAATGGAACAGTTGAAGAAAAAAGACCCTGAGATTGAATATGAACTTAGGTTCCCACCTCAAACCCCAGAGGAAGACCCTGTTGATGACGAGATTGGTAAGATAATTGGTCTGTATATGCCTCCGTTCAGCATCCCTCAAGATGAATATCTGGTTCAAAGTGTTTGTGACAACCATGAACAAGTAACAAACACACAACCAACCAAGATAGTGAGTGAAGAGGATGGAAAATATCCTGTAGTCTACGCTGGGACAGATGCGGTTCATTATTGGAGTCTTGGTGTGCCAGCATTTTGTTACGGACCGGGAGGGATGATTTCATCTGATAATGAGGTAGCAGATCATCCACCTGTTGCAGTGAAGGATATCGTAGCTTGTGCAAAGGTTCTAGCACTTACTGCTCTGGATATCTGCTCTAAATCAAAAGAAGAGTATAGAAAACTTAGACCACAGAGTGTAGGTTAAGCAATTCAATCTTCAAAGGATAACGATTGATGTAACCATTCAGGAATCTCCATGTCTAATGCTGTTGAAATATCACCAACAGAGTGAAGATTGCCTGCGGCTCTGATTCGTGTAGCTCTCTTACTACCAATTCCAGGGATAGATTTCCACTGAGAGAGTGAGGCTTGTTGAGGTCTAAATGGATAAGGAAGAACAGTGAGAGACCTTGGACCATGATCAACCACAAAGACATCTTTCGGAACAAGACCACTAGTGTCCTTTACCATATGACAGAGTAAAGGATAGGTTCCAAGCTGACGGAGTAAGTAGTTATTGCCCTGCTCTGCATCAAGAAAAACTGATTGAAGTATTGTACCAGGAGGAGCGACTCGTTTGATCATCTCTACATCTATGCGGTCACGAATCTCCTGTCTGTGCTTGAAGAAATGATTTCGTTTGATGCCTTTACCCGAGGTGGGTTCCAAATTGGTGCCTTGCAATCCAATGACCTGTCTGACATTGATTCTGCGCAGTATTAGTCCTTCATCAAGAATCTGTGCAAGAAAGTTCATGTTGTGTTCCAATGTCTTCTTAGATTCACCGGGTAATCCATAGAGGAGATTGATTCCAGGTAATAGATGAGGGAGCCCACGTGATTCTCTTTTACCTCCTACTTCATTCAGAATTCTTACCGCTTCTATCATCTCATCAACTTCACCCTTCAGATTGTTTCGACGAATCACTTCAGGATCTGTAGATTCAACACCAAAGGCAGCAACATCACCAGGAGTATGGTACTTCATTATAGCCTTAGCAACTTTCTTCGATTCTTCAGGGTGTCTTGCTATAGTTCCTGGATTTACATTATCGATGTGAAGCACATCCAAATCCGGGGCAACTTTGCGAATTTTGGAGAATAATTCATCAATCGCGTCAACATTTGGATTGGGAAACTCGTATTCGCCAATCTCTTGAGAACCATAGGTGAACAAATCTGCTTGATGTCCAAGTCGAAATGCGCGAACTCCTAGCTCATAAAGAGATTCAATTTCTTTCACAATATCATTTACTGTTCGCTGCTGAGGTATTCCATATGAGGGTTCCACACAGAAAGAGCACCCTCCTGTTATGAAACGTGGACATCCCCGATAGGTTTCAATCTCGCAGATGATGTGTTTGTTGGAAAAACCCGGGTACTGAGTGACAATCTGTGCGCCCTTGGTAGTATAGGGTTCAATCTCAGACGCACTTTCTCTTGTTGCTTCCAGATTCGCGGATTCCAAACCTATTGATGGATCAAAAACTTGGACAAGTACTATTTCTGCATCTCCCTTGACGATGTAATCAAATGGAGGGGCGAGCACTTCCGAGCTAAGTGCCATTTTTCCACCCTGTATTCCACAACCAAAGCTTGCCCATGGACCAACCAGGATTTTAGGGATGTCTTCTAACAATGGTGAAGAGAACAGGGTTTTAGTTTCTCTAATGGAGATTGGAGTACCACCGATATATTTGCCTGGAACTATCATACCAGCAATAAGTATCAGAAGGTCCATTTTCGACCAATGTCTTTGTGCATTCTCGAAGCTTTTGCGAATTTGATCAATAGTCTGATAGTGAATTTGAGTCTTTGGAGATTTGGTCCAAATAGATCCTGCAACATAACGAGGATAGATACTCATGTAGGGTGGAACTCCAAGAACCGTGGGCTCATCAACATAACCATCGATGAGACCTACATTTTCCACCGGATTCATTCTGAATTACTCCCATTCTTTGAAGTTATCATAACCTGAGAAAGGAATATCGACATACCCCTCAGAAGATTCGTATGCAACTCGTTCTCCTTCCTGAACATATCCAATATCTATCAAAGGAACTCGCTTAGCCTCTGCTATCGCTTGAGCTTTCTCGAACTTGTCTTCAGGGATTGTTACAACAAGAAGGAATTCTTCACCACCCTGCATAACGACCTTCATTTCATCGAGCATGTTCTTTCGAGCAAACACTTCAACACCGGTACCTGAAGGAAGGCGTTCAATGACCAAACTGACCTTGCTTTGTTTTGCTATTGTATTGAGCGTGATGCCAAGGCCATCACTACTGTCCATGGATGCCGTTATTGCATTTTTCTCTGCAAGTGCAGGAACAATCTCCAAGTTAATTGCAGGTTTGTATGCA
This sequence comes from Candidatus Thorarchaeota archaeon, assembly GCA_016840385.1. Next base: position 3,079 of record JAEOSL010000156.1, read on the forward strand.
GCTAAGAGAGCTTTCTTGTGGAGATTAGGTTCAACCTCTCTACCTCGGAGTAGAGCTTCGAAAGCAACTGAGGTGTATCCAAAGTATCCTGTGACTGCTACAATATCACCAGGCTTTGCACCATTACGCGGAATTATACCCTCCCGATGAGCTACACCTAACCCCACTCCAGTAAGAACAACATCAGAAGCCATACCCATATCTCCACCAATAAATGGAATTCCTGCTTTGAGACCGTATTGGGAATAACCACGAACAATCTCACTTGCTTCTTCTACCGCAAAATCCTCAGGGACACACAGTGAAAGCATTGTACTGATTGGTTTTGCTCCCTTTGCAGCCAGATCGCTCAGAGTCATCACCGCAGTCTTTCGACCAACCTGTGCTGCGGTCATCCCGGTGAGCCAGTCGGTTTTACGAACAAATGTATCAACATTAACAACTAGGTTTCGATCTTCTGTTATTGGAAAATCTGATGCGTCGTCATCAAAACCAAGTTTCGCACCTTTGACTGAATTAACATAATTGCTAATGCTAGCAAGGAAGCCACGTTCACCAATCTCGCCTGTCTTCATCAGAAGGTCCTCAATATGAGTGTCAGGGGACTGATGATAAAGTTTTATTAGAGAAGTTTGGAGGTCAACTTTTAGATGCGCCTCGGTGGCTTAGGGGCTATAGCGTCTGCTTCGTAAGCAGAATGTCGTGGGTTCAATTCCCACCCGGGGCTCCATTTTCTCTTGCTAAATTCATTATTTTATCAAATTTTTTGTGCAGCTTCCTACAATTATATACAGTTTCCACGTCAGATAATAAAGAACAGGTGAAATAAACTTGAAATATTATAGAAAAACAAAGAAAGCCCCCTCTAGGGCTTCAAAGCCAGGCCTATTTGAATGGATGGCTGGTGCTACCAGATAATTGAGGTAGAACAACGAAAAAAAGAACAGATCGGATTGTCACTTCGCTGTGACTCCTTCTGTTCAGAACATTCTCCTTTTCTCATGAAACTGCAGTCATCTGAACTGTTTATGTTTAGAAGTTACTAGTATTTAGAGTTCAACAGAAATCCTTATCATGCAAACTTCTACGAAAAACGATGAACTCCAAAGTACAATGCTCCGGAAGCGCCGTCCTGGAATACGGAGTATTGCCATTTTCCTTTCATATGCGGAGGTTGCCCAGCCAGGTTAAAGGCGCTAGGTTGAGGGCCTAGACTTCGTGGAAGTCCGCCACAGCTTTGTTTGTGGCAGTTCGCCACGGAGAGGCATTCTCGTAGGAGTTCGCGAGTTCAAATCTCGCCCTCCGCACCATCTTCTTTTATCAAATAAATATAAAACCATAATAATCCTATACTAACTAGAATTCATTTGGTTGGGAGTTTCATGCAGAAGCAATCATATCTGCCACTCATAACAATCATGTCAAGCATATTTTTGCCTTATGCCATCATAACATCTGCTACTCCAATAATGACTACGAATCAATACTGGTTCTTCCCCCTCTGGACCTATATCCATGATTTCGGAAACTGGTTAGAGTTTGGTTTTATTATTCCAGCCTTCACTCCTTCATTCTCACTTCTGCCAACAATCGTGGGATTGCTTTGGTGTATATTAGGACTCTATGTTAGTAGATCGTTACACCAATTCTATTCAGGTAAAAGAGATGCAAAATCGGTTTGGTTTCCAACACTCAGCATATTGGTACTACAAATACTAGTTACTGCAATTGTTGGTCTTATTATTTGGATGAGCTGGTTGATTCTGATTGTACCATTGCCACTTCATTTTCTGACTGTGCTACTTTTAGTAAGATTACAAATCCAAAGAGTAAATCATGAATGAGGGATATTTGACTAATAGTAAAGACATTAGAAACTGGGATCAACGATTCAAATCTCGCGCTCCGCACCATTTTTTTCATTCTAGTTCAATTCGTTCCATCTTGAATTTGTGCATTCGTTCATCAATTCTTGAGCCGTAAGGAGCCATAAATCTCTGGACAGATGTAAATAGGTCTTCAGGGACTTCTAATGCAGCTTTAATACACTGAGCCAAATCATACTTTGAAAGGTATTGAGTCAAGGGACAATGGACCAAATAATGTTCTTCCCCATCTGTTGAGAAAATAGGATATTTCCTACAAAGTAAGGGGCGTACAGGATAGATTTCACAGGTGTATTCTTTGAGATAAGGACAAATCAAGTCCTCTCCAAAATCTGTAACATAGCAGTTCTCCGTTATTTCAATGAACTTATTCGGATATCCAACCTCAATAACTCGGTCTACTTCCAACTTTGTCGCAACAGATCCTCCTTGTGTGCAACAGTATCCACCACAACTCTTGCATATGTCTGAATGGTTACGTTCTGTCATGCAGATATTGCAATTACCCGGCTTCTATATCAAATCTCGCTCTCCGCACCATCTTCATTCTTTTTCAAGAATCATACAATCTATTCAGTTTCATATCGTGCAGATTCAGCAAAGAAGTCCATTATTCTACAAAATGTCTTGAATTCAGCTGAGTGGATAACTCCCTCGGGGATATAGTATGAGTCACCTTTCTTGTAGAGTTTCGTTTCATCACCGATTGTCAGTAACATTTCACCTTCAATGACAAATCCATACTGTGCATTATGACTGTGTGGCGGTACAATTCCAATTGGTTCAATCTCAAAAAAGGCAACCTGAAAAGTAACACCTTGAGCAACCCATGCTTGAACTCCTTGCATTGGGATTTTTGCCATGGGTAGGTCTTTGATACAATCAGGATATGATTCAACATCCATTGTTCTCACAAGTGGTGATTCGTGTACTAGAATATTAAAGTATCATGGAGTCTTCAATTGTGATTAAATTTTGAAAAAGAAGAATTTGTGAGCAATCGTTCAGATCGCCCACAGTTGTACAGCTAATGCTGTGTTAAATTAGTTCTAGGATAAAGGTCTAGTATCTACGACGTCTGTCGCCGCCACCGCCACCGCCGCCTCGACCGCCACCACCGTAGCCACCGCCACCTCGGCCGCCGCCGCCACCACCGTAGCCACCGCCACCTCGGCCGCCGCCGCCGCCACCGCCGTAACCGCCGCCACCTCGG
>JAEOSL010000157.1 GCA_016840385.1 Candidatus Thorarchaeota archaeon
ATCTGAATTGGAGTATTCACTCTTCGACACTACTCTCTACTTATCTTACCTTATCTTTGGAATTGCTACTGGATTATTGTCGGACCGCTGGAGAAAACGTCAACGGTTTGTTCTAGTAGGGGCTACAGGATCCATGATCTTCTATTGGTTAATGACAACCACACTCTCATATCCAATATTGCTACTCTTTCGTTTCCTTCAAGGAGCCTTCACAGTAATGGCGTGGCAGACATTCATGACTCTCGCAATTGATTTCTCAGATAGTCATAATCGTGGAAGGAATATGGGAATCTTTGGTGCCTTTCTAGCTCTAGGGATGGGACTAGGACCAGCGATTGGAGGTTTCATTGCTTCAGTCGGAGTATTCATGCCATACTATACAGCTGTGGGGCTCAATGCAGTTGTTCTTGTGATAGCGATAGCGAGTTTGAGAGACCCACCTATGACCAAGACACGACCTACTTTAGCTCAGAGTTTCATGCTTGCAAGGAAAAATCCAGAATTGATCGTTCCTGGGATTTTCAATCTATTTGATAGACTCCACATTGGATTCATCCTGACAGCATTACCATTCTTCCTCTCAGTATCACTAGGGCTAGATGAATCACTCAGAGGAATGTCTTTAGCTATCTTTGCAATACCGTTCATCATTCTCCAATATCCAATGGGTAAATTGTCAGACAAACATGGCCGATTCCGCCAGTTAGCAATTGGGAGTGTAGGATACGGAGTTGTGCTATCAGTAGTCGGAATTGTTGGTACATTTGGATTCAGTCTACTTCTAGTAATGTTGGCAATTCTAGGTGTCTTTGCAGGAATCACATCCCCGCCATCTATGGCACTAGTAGGAGACATTGTTGGACAAGAAGACTCAGCAATGGGAATGGGTTTCTTTAATTTCCTTGGAAATCTGGGAATAACCATTGGTCCGATTATCTTCGGTGTGTTGATACCAATTATTGGGATGAGTAATGCCTTTGTTGTGGTAGGAATTCTAGAATTAATCACACTAGTTGTGAATATCATTCTAGTGAGAACCGTGTTCAAGGATAGAATCACCTAGATTGTGTGTGATGATTCTAGCTTCCGTTCATTCCTGAAGCAATTTCTATTGCGGGGTAGGACCAGGCTTGTCTAATACTTGCGACTATCTGGAGATACAGTCAGGAGATTCATTAGGTTGCTCACACTTCAAGAGATAACATAGACCGCATGGATTCAACTGCTTTGGAAAAAACTGTTCATTTCATTGAATCTTGTTTGAAATCTGATGATAGACAATCCTAATGGTCAGTCATTGAGGATAACTATTGACTCCCGAAACAATTGCATTGCATAAAGTTGAGTAGAGTTTTTCACTGAGTAATTCGTATTTTCCCTGGTCTGCTCCACTAAAGCTCATATCGTTCCAAGAACCCATTCCACCAAAGACCCAACTAGCAAAAGCACCTTGGATGAGTTGACGAGCTTCCGTAGAGTAGATACCCGCAGGTATGAACTCATCTGTCACTTGGGGTTCATATTCTTGAAGCGTTGACAGAGCGCTATTGAAGTTGTCAACCCAGTGTTTTGCGTAGTCGAATTTTCCAGCAAATTCAGCATGTTCCTGAAGCACTTTGCTCAATTTTCCCCTAGACTTCGATACTGGTAGTGACCCATTGTCAAGGTGAATCATATCACGTCCAAACCGAACATAGTGGGTTTTCCGAGTGTCTAGTCCCATTTCTTCTGTGGGATACCACTCACTAAGATAGAGATCACTTGTAGTTTCAAACTGCACTTCAATGAGCCATTGACTTCCTCCACCAACAAAGGCGGATGTGATGTGATCTGGTAGATCAATTTGTGATGATGTTCTATAGAAGAGTTTGAGTTGCTTTGCACCATTATCTTTGAGATATGCGAACCACTTGTTTGCATCCGATGCAAGAACTTTGGTTGAGCCGGCAATCCCATCAATTGGTATATCAACAAAATCCAATCGGTAGCAATTGTGAGTTACTAATTTGTCGATGTCAAAATCATTTCCACGGTCCTGAAGGAAGAGATTTCCATAGGTGACCAGAGCTACTACTTGCATTAGTTTCTGTGACATGAGTCTACATCTCGAAATCTTACTGAGTAGAGTGTAATCATGGCACCTTATGTAATATTAGAAAACAAGTAATTCTTGCTGATATCTTTGAGAATGTGGCAAATCTCGTCCACAACTGTTTATTACCTTGAGTTGGTTCATGATGAATGCATAGGGGACGTTCAACCTTGAAGAGCCAAATAGAAACTATCGATTGTACTCGCATCAGAAATAGAACTCGCGTACAGGAAAAAGAAGTAGTTGCAACAGAATCAAAATTATCTCTCTATGTGGATGACCAGTTTGATACTCAATTTCTTTATTCTGCTGGTTCGGATGACTGCTTGGTGTATGGACATTTACTGTCTTCAGGTCGAATATCAAACAAAGAAGAAATTGAAACGATTGTATTCGATGGCTTGGATTGTAGAGTGAAACTTACGAAGGGAACCACCCCTAAGTTGGAGCAGGTAGACCAACAGAGCACTGTGTCGTTTGACAGGTTACTGAAAATCAGAGATTGGCTTCTTGAGAGTCAACAGAATCATAGAGCAACTAGAGGGTTTCATGGAGCAATCCTGTATGAACTTGCGACAGACCGATGGTTTGTTAGTGAAGATATTGGGAGACATAATGCAGTTGACAAGGTAATTGGACACGGTCTTCAGGAAGACTACATCCTTTCGGATTCAGCGTTGCTAGTATCTGGCCGTCTCGTATCAAACATCGTGTCCAAGGGAATACTCTCAGGCATACCAGTTATTGCATCAATGACAGTTGCGACATCCGAAGGAATCCAGAAATCCAAAGAACACAATCGCACATTGGTTGGGTGTCTCTCTGATGAAGGATGTTGGCTTTACAATGAAGGAGTGACCAAGGTCATTCTAGAATGACAGAATTGAGTTGGTGAATCTGGGAAAGATTTGGGTGTATTTTCGGCCTATGCCTATATACAATTCGCGATTATCACTTCAATGAGAAAGATGGCAACATTCGAAGTACGGCAACCTACCGACACCAACCAAAACGGAAACGATGTGACTAGTAATCGAGTGGGAGATACTCGAGATCGAATTCAATCTTGGATTGAAGTGAATCCAGGAATTCACCTCAGAGAATTGCAGAGAAGTATAGGTTGCTCAATGGGATCAATACAGTATCATCTGATCCAACTCGAAGCTCAAGGAGAAGTACGGTCGCTAATGAATGGTAAAACGAAACATCTGTTTTCACCAGAATTCTCTACGGATGAACAGTTTCTACAGTTCACAGCATTAGTTCGTAATCCAACAGTAAGGATGATTCTCAATATTTGTCTGAAAGGTGAGGCAACAACTCAAGCTGAACTCAGTCGCATCATGGATACAGATGTGAGCGTTGTGTCATACTACATCAGTCAGATGTTGGAGGCCAAGGTTCTGAAGATAATCCCAGTCTTCGGTCGTGAGAAACCCCTTATGCTAACAGACTGGGCAATGGATTGCATCCACTCGCAATGATTGATTAGTTTGAGGCCGAAGAAACTCTCATCGAATTTCAAGAGATAGTGAAGAGATGGTTTCTTTCTGTTCTGACGAAAGAGACAATTTCATAGCACCCGCATTCTGTTCAGCTTGGTAGGTTTTAGTGGCACCAGGTATTGCTATGACAGTATCATCATGAAATGTTGTTGTCCAGTTCAGTGTGACTTGGGCAACTGTTGCATCATGCTCTAAAGCAATAGCTTCAAGTGAATCAATCAGAGCCTGAGTCTTCTTCAGATTTCTACGTAGTCGATTTCTTCTCATTCGAGGCATCGCATCTAGCAGTTCAGGATTTTGATGGAGCTTCCCTGTTAGTACCCCTTGACCTAATGGAGTATAGGCCATAATGGTGACACCTAGTTCCTTGGCAGTTTCCAAGATCCCATTGAACTCGATTCCCCTTTTCATGAGAGAGAAGTTGACCTGATTTGCAGCAAGGGGAATACCGCGTTCAGCAAGAGCTTCATGAGCTTTGATCATTCGTTCCTGTGAAAAGTTACTTACACCAACTGCGCGAATTGTGCCTGCTTCTACTAAATCTGCCATCTCGTTCATCTGTGTTTGAATTGAAGAAACTGAGAGGGGCATATGAACCAAATAGAGGTCGATTGGATAAGGAGCTAATCTGTCAGTACTTTTCATAGAAGATTTGCGAAGTGACTTTGCTCTCTTTAACATAGGAAACCATTTCGTTGTAATCACAACATCTCCAGGTGATTTCCCTGCATTCTGCAAAGCTCGCGATACAGCACACTCTGAATATCCAAACCCATAGATCTCAGCGGTATCAATCAAATTCATTCCAGAATTAAGTGCGACCTTAACTACCTCATCCTGAGTTTCTGGTTCAACAGGCCCCAGCATGAATTTGAAGAAACCCTTGCCTCCTGCAAACTCCATTGCACCAAGACCAATAGGAGTGACTTCAATATCGGTTTTGCCTAGTTGGCGTTTCTCTATTATCGACATCGTCAATCATTCTGATTTCTCAGTGAGCGCTTTTAACCGCTCATATGTGTCTCCTGCATCTGAGAATGGACATGCTTTGATACAGACTGAACAACCGTAATATTGTGCGAAATATTCGAAACAGAGTTTTTGAGTGACACGAGTTATCTGTCCAGACTCATGAACAACAACTTTGTCTAAAATTGCCTGTGGAGGACATTGGTCAATACATAATCCACAATCATCGCAATAATCATCAATCCATTCATGATCAGTAGAATCAACAAAAGGCAAGTCTTGGATACTTGTATAGACTGCTGCTAATCTCACCCGGGATCCAAACTCAGGAGTGATTAAGAGACCGTGGCGACCGACCCTACCAATTCCAGCTTTGTGTGCAAGAGGTGGAAAGAGAACAAGCCCCCCAAGAGGATGATCAGCTTGAGCAGCGAATCCACGCTCTCTGAGGAATTCAGCAATTTTGTTTGCAGCGATTCCTAGCGAGTCATATGTATCCATAACCATATCCATCGTTTCTTGACTCGGAGCCTTGTCGATTTTTTCCTGACTCATCTCCATAGCTAGAATGATTGCATTATCATAGATAATGCCGGCTCCTTGAAAAATGAGGTCAGGGTACAGTTTTACAAATTCGAGAATATTAACACCTGTTGAATAGATGTATTCCTTTAGTTCATCGAGAAATTCACTGGATGCACTCATAGCAGGCCCTGCAGGATTCTTAGAGAGGGAGTCAACTGACAAGTTGATGTTCTTCATGTTAGAGAGCATGGTACGAAGTGGAAATGAATGATGGACTTTGATATTTTCTCCTTCTTTCATCAATTTGATCATCTCAAGAGGGATCTCAAATCTTTCAGGAGATTTTGGCGATGATACAATCATCCCGGGTACTTTGTCTAATGTAAGCTGTTTCTCCTTCATCTTCGTAACTCTACCAATTCCAACTTTCGCGAATATTGCAAGAGTGATCTTCTGTATGATACCCATGGCTATGTGTCCCTACTTTTTATCTAAAACTAGGATTTTGGGGAGTTTGAGTAACATTCCCATATTTCTTCCAGTTGTGCCGCCTTTGTATCGAAGTTTCCGTTTTTCGAATCGATTCTTGCTAGTCATCATCTTCATGGTTGAATATTCACGATTTGTGAAATACAACAAGTCCTCTGGGTCAGAAATTATCTCTAAATCGTACTCATCCAACTGTCCTTTATTGAGACTGTAATTACCGCTGTCAGCAACTAAGTTTACCCAGAGAATGAAATCCTCTTCTACGTGTAGACCCATATTGATCCTAGCTTGGAATTCATCCAAGGTCTTCGTGTTCTTGGGATTCTTACGTTTGTCTGCAATGACATCTTCGATAACGGTCTTGAAGGTCAAGAATAGAGTTTCCTGTGCTGCATCATCCATTATTGCTCACGCTCATTTCTAGTAGAACTCAGTATCAATCACACCTGCAGTACGGACAAGTTCCTTGGCAGCGTCAGTTGCTTTGAGAACCTTTGCCATTTCGCCTTGAATCCGAGCTTTTCCACTTAGGAGACCTCGAATAGGATCAAGCTCACCATTGATGATGGTAATCCACGTATCATGGGTT
>JAEOSL010000158.1 GCA_016840385.1 Candidatus Thorarchaeota archaeon
GGAATGGTACGGTCTTGAGAAGTGAAGAACTTGGGGGAACTTCAGGAAACATCACTGTGTCAGTTGATGGATTGTCAGCCGCAGTCTACTTCTTCATAGTCATTGTCGATGATTTCGGAGACAACGTAGAAACTGATTCAGTGATTGTGAATGTCCTTCCATTTCCTACTGACGGAATCAAGAATCTCGTTTTAGTAGTAGGTGTGAGTGGAGCTGCTTTCGTTACAGTTTTTTTTGTCCTAGTATTACTCAGGCAAAGACGGTTAGAAGATTGAAGCATATTATCCTGCGTGCCCAATGTTTCCAAATCAATACTATGCCTGAAGTATAATCAATATTGAACCGCAATAAAGAAAAGGTCTGTAACGAGTATTATCCCGTGGTTGAGTGATGGAAGATTCACTGGATATGAGCGGACTGTTCTATAGACACAGAAATCGGGTGGCATAGTTGGAGTATCTCTCAAACACACAAATGAATGGGTGTTTCTTTGTTATCGTGATTATCGTGGAGTTCACTGGGCTCAGAAGGATCTAGGTCTTGAATGGGATGATTTGAAGAGGACTGATAATGGTGCGGAGGGCTAGATTTGATAAGGGCTCGCAGCATACATATACTGGGAACGTATGTGAGAAACGAAATTAGGAGGATTGCTTTGGGATGAGCTTCACAGAAGTATTCTTCTACTCCTTCTGCATGGGCGCTATTAGCACACTATTAGTTGCGGTCATAGTTCGTGTATCCTACAAGAGATATCGTAAAGAGTTGGTGGAAGTTGGAGGTGCCCAAACGCGGCTTGGCATAATAGGGAGTATGTTCCTTGAGGGCAAGAATCAGCTCTTGACGGGCTTTTTTATATTCCTCCCCATAATGGTGACGTTAATTGGAAGCGAAGGATTTCTCGTCCAGTACCTCTTCCAGTACCTAGGCTCTCCTACATTTACAACTGCATTTACGAATATCCTACTTATGCTCGTGATTGTATTGATTGTATGTTTGCTTCTTCTGGTTTGGCTCTTCTGGGGACCAGGAACTGGCAAGGCTCGATTAATAGTAAGGCGCGTTCTTAGGTCCTACTGGTCACATCACAATGAGGAAATCCTGCGACTAGAACTCCTGGTACTAAGAGAGGGCGATAAGAACCAAAGAAGAGCATTTGACTTGATTGCTGAGCGAGGATGTACAGCCAGCTTGGTAGCAAGAAACATCATTACGGAATCAGCATGAACTAGATAAGGCCATGAATCATGTCCTCGTTGCAAGACTGTTGGTATTCTTATACACAGCAGGCAGCTCGAGAAAATGACCTGATTTGTACAATGTCAAAATTAGAATCAGAAGAATCCCCGAGGGAGTCTGTATGCACAATATTAGTTCTGTGCACAGGTAAATGACCTATAGTGGGAATGCCGATCAAGAGTATAATAGACACGACCACTGCAAGTCGGATTTTTTTGTTACTTACGAAAAACGCAAATCCTCGTTGAACCAATAAGAAACACTCCAATACACACTACAGGATTAAGCCCTTGTTGATTTTGCGTGAAAAATTAGTAGATGTTCAGGAACAGGCCTGCGCTCTGGTTGTTTGAGATACCGATCATCGAGAAGTCACTCTTTCCTATCTTTTACTTTATGTCTACCTTCAAGCCAACGCATCACAAGACTGCCTATTGTGTATAAGAATACAAGCTGAAATGCCAACATAAAAACACGTTTTCCGTCAATAGTCAAAGTTTCATAGTATGACGGTCCAAATATGAGAAATAGGAGTATTAATGGAATAACCAGTACAATTACAATTATCCACTTTCTTCCATTTTCTTCTGTCCTCATCCATCTCACAGACGCTGTTTTTAGATCAATATTGAAGTGATATGGTTGGTTCCAATTATGCTGCTGGATGCTCATCATCCATCCAAGATATTTCCGATTTTTCGACCCAATCAACCTCTCTCCTAGGTGGTGGATAAATCCTTACAATCAATAATGTGACCAGAGCTAGAAAAGGAATCGGAATGATAAGGGGGATATAAAATGGAAAGAGACCCTGCAATGCAGCGAGGAGTAGAGGAATGTCATAGAGTAGAATGGGTTGAATCTCGCTTACTAGGACTATCACCAATACGCGTTTGACAGTCGTTTTATTCTGATAAAGCCTGTAGATCATGTATGCGACTATCAATCGCATGAAGGTAAATGGGAGTATTGGAATCATTATCCATGGGTTGAATATTGGAATAAATGTAGACCCAACAATCTGCCACATCATAGAAATTATAATCCATGATGGAACAGATTGCTGAAGGAACGCTGGTCCAAAAACTGCTGCCAGTACTATGACTACAGCCATATCCGTTGCACTGTATTTAGTGCTTATCATAGACCTTCCTCTCATTAACTATATGACTCGTTTGACGAAGCTGACGTTACATAAAAATATTATAAATTCTTCTAACCAATGTAGCAAGGTTCATATTATTTCGCGATGAGTATCCCTTGTCCGAAACCTCCAAGTTATGTAGAAATCTCTGGTGAGGGGTCATAGTGAACGATGGGTCATCTAGAAGACGAGGTTTACTCTGCATTGGTACTATCTCAGTAATAGTTCTAATATTGGTGAGTGGGGGCATCTTCAGAATGTTCCCTGTATTTCCGGGCTACAAAGAGGTCATTTATTCAAGCTCAGGAGAGAGTATCACAATAAACAGCGGGGAGTGGTTTGCTAAGCCGTTCACGATTGATAGTGACCATATAGATTGGGGCGTTGGTGCTGAAGGTGTCCTACTCAGTCATAACTACAACGTAGACAACCTCCGATTAGAATTTGGATATGCACCTATCTCGTTGACAGAGTTCATGTCACTCAATGACACTGAAAAGATGGATTCTTTTAGGGGGTTTGGTGGTGGAGGTGGTTGGGGCCCATCAGGAACAGAATACGCAACTGGACATTTTGGTGTAGGTCCCATTGGTGAATATGTCTGGGCAATCCGTTGGATCGATCTGGATGACAATTCGACTGTCTTTCAAACCGATTTTGACATTTCGCTCTCTACGATGTAGATTGATGTTATTAGAAATTATGTAAAATTAAAAATCGATGGTTGGTAGGTAGACGAGTATGGGAAATGAAAGGATAAAGATTCTCGCGCTATTTACACTGCTTAGTTCCGGAATATTACTGCCGTATCTAATAACCGATACAGGATTCGTTGAAGAAACCCAAACTGCGATTATATCACTGGATGAGGGTTCACTAAACATATGGGAGGACGAGGATTGGGAACTACAAGGTTGGCCAGGCAATGGTACTGAAATTTCACCTTATTTGGTTGAGAATATGACTCTAACCAGTTTCGATATTCACTATTCTACCGTATTCTTTGAGGTTCGGAATTGTAGTTGTGATGTTCAGGTGTACATTGATCAAACGATTAATGGCAAAATAGAAGATTCAACTTTCAATGACCGACTCTTCATCGATGATTGTTCTAATTTGATGATATCAAATGTTACCTTCGAAAGATCTCCGATAGATCAAATCTCCGAGGATATTCTGTTTATCGGATTATCCACAAACATAACAGTTGAGGATTGCATCATAAGAGAATCCACAAAATATGGTCTGAATATTGAAGGATCAACAAATTGCACTATACGAAGGAATAGGATTTCTAATTGTGGTGAGTTAATGTATGTCACTCCAATTATAGCTATGGCATCATCATCACTGGAAACTCACGCATCCTCGTTCGATATGTCACAATACTCCTTTCCAAGTGGTGGAGGATTACACATCAAGGATTCCTTAATGTGTTTCATATATGACAACACTATTTCCAACAACATAGGTTACGCTATCTATTGTCATCGCACAAATAACTCGGAAATTAATAGTAATTTTGAAGAATACAATGGATATAAAGCAACATTCACATATTGTAACAAAAATGAGCTTGGTGACAATACGTTCAATTCGGGACTTGCATTGTTGAGTTCTACTGCATTCATACTTGAGAGAAATGAGATTGGTTCAAAGGGATTATCACTGATTGGAGGTCTATCTGATGTCCTCCATAGTGTAACAAACAATTCTGTTAATTCAAAACCATTACTCTTCGTGGTAAACGAATCAGATACAACCTATTCCAATACAGAATATGGGCAAATCTTCGTAGTCAACTCAAACCGGGTTTCTCTTAGTCAGATTGATGTAAGCGCATCGGCACCAAGTATAAACATCCTATATTCTCCATTCTGTGTTATATCTGAAGTTGTTTGTTCATCTATTGTCATTGACCATTCCAATAAAAGTGAAGTTCACAATTCTATTATTTCTGGGGGTTCTATCGGAATAGATTGTAGAAGCTCACCAGAATGTCAAATCAATAACAATACAATTCGCGAAACTATAACAGGCATCCGCATAGGTTATTTTTCATTTGAATCTTTAATTCAAAATAACAAGGTCATAGATGTGTCTACGCACGGGATAACAATTGATTCACATTATTGCATTGTCGAAAATAATACGGTATCAGGTTGCGCAACACCAGTAGTAGATACTCATTGGGGCATCACGTTTAATTACGCAGGCATCACAATAGCTTCAAGTAATTGCCAAATCACAAATAATAATGTGACAAACAATCACGGATATGGAATTTGGGTACATTCGTATGGATCCAACAATACTCTCTACTTGAATCTCTTATCGGGGAATCCTGAAGGTAATGGTCGTAGCGATGGTGAAGATAATCAATGGGACAATGGAATAGACACTGGAAATTATTGGGGAGATTGGAGTGGTGTTGGAGTCTACAATGTACCAGGTAATGAAGGATGTGTGGATAGGTTCCCAAATGGAACATCTTCAAGTTTGGTATCGCTTACCACAGCTATCATCATGCTATCAGCTGGATGTTCACTTATTATAATCGGCCTACTAATAGTAAGAATTGTAAAAATCAAAGCCCAGAATAAGTAGCTAAGAATTAATCGCTATAGTTAAACTCTGAAAGATATCTTCTGCTTCTATCCACGAATCAATCGAGCGGGTTTTCCAATATTAATTTGAACAACTATAGGGTGAAAGAATGAAATTTCCTTTTTTTCTCCAACTTAACGTATAGATAAGAAATATTCTCTTTCTTACGTGGTATGGAGTTAATAAACATGAAAAGTAAATCAGAGGCGCATAGAAATGCATTTCTTCTAGCTTTCGCACTTACTGCTTTTATTGTAGGTGTTGGATGTATTCAAGTTGCAAGTGCATATGATGACGACCACATGTATTATGTCCCAATTACGCCATGGGGCTGGATGAGACTGATGACAACAGCATATAACAGTGGACCTTATCTAGGAACTGTTTATGTTAGTCAGGCCGCTTTTGAAGGCTATCCTCTAGGCGTACTATGTTCGGGATTTGACGTAGCAACCGTAGATTCCTACACAAAGTTGGCATATGGAAATTATGTAGTTTATATTTGGGGACTTCCAGCTTACTATCCAGTTCTATATACTGAGATAACCTATGAAGCAACCAACAATTTCTATTACGATGATTGGATGACCTGGTAATATCCATGGAACTCTGAACCTAGTATTCACTGGTAACTGGCTTTTTTTCAGTTACCAGCCAAACATACTTGATTGAATGAATCCATCTGTGATATCGATACATAGCATGATAAAAAGGTGATAAAATTAGCAAATATTAGAACAACAACAAGTAACAAACAATGGAAACTACGATTATTATCAATTTTCTATATCATATTGATATGTTCTCAAGTAGCGTTGATATCAACTGCATATTCACAAAATGAAACAGAGATTCACCCGTTACTAGCGGAGGGCACTTTCTTTTCCTATACTATAACTACTGGTTTTATTCGAGAATGGAATTACACAATTGACGGTAGTTCACTAATAACGCACAATGGTTCTGCATTTTATGCTCCCCAAGTTTCAAGCACAATTAATATCCGAATTGAATTCATCGCAGACACAACAATATCAGTTAGATACCGAGCGTCTACAGATGTTGGATACAATGTAG
>JAEOSL010000009.1 GCA_016840385.1 Candidatus Thorarchaeota archaeon
TCAATGTAAGACCATTAGCAAGAGCTGCTCCTATTGTTTCACCCTCACTAAGTGATTGAGCGAGAAAAACAGAGAGCAAACCTGCTGGTTGGAAGTATACAGTTCGGGGTGCAGCAGTCACAGCAACTGCACCATGTTGCATAAGCATCAGAGGCATACCAGTCCCACCAAGAAGACACGCAGTCAAAATAACGAGGGGAGACCCAATATTGTCTAGCTCTGCTTCCAGTTCATCGGATGAGATAATTACATGATTTGCAGCTTCTGCACTGAAAGCAACAGGATTGACCAGCTGATTTGAGTCTGATGGGCTCTCACGAACAGCTAAGCTATCTTCGAACCCATAAGGAGCTTGGGCGTTTCTTAATGAGAAATATCCATGACCTGATGGTCTATCTGGAGGGTCTCTCGGTAATAGTGTCAGAGTCCCATGAGTACTTAGAGTCCACAATCCAACCTGGGAACTAAGTTGTGAAAATACTTCGTTAACACCAACTTCCTGCTCAATCACAAAACCAGCAGATGTAAGCGCTTCTGTTGTATTTTCCATCTGATTAAGCACATACTGATCTAGATTGTTATCGTTAACCATTGAACCATCTGTATAGGCATACATGCTAACAAGGGAAGTGTCTGCATTCTCAGCAGTAAGGAAGAGGTAGCGGTGTAATAGTCCTCGGTTAATGAGTATTGAAGCATCACTTGGATTTTCAGCAGGAATTCTACCCGGTTGAAAATCACATTGTAGAGACCTATCAAAGCTAATTGGTAGTAATGTAACTGGTGCAACAACCACAACCGGCTGTGGATCTGTGGAGTTGTAAGCCCCACGTACAGTCAAGAAGGTTTCAAAATCATCTACGGATTGCATCATAGAGAATTTGTTAGGAATACGTTCATCGTACCACCCATTCTCTGCACGATTATCATATTTGTTGATAACATAGATATTGTCGATTTCAGGACCTATCAGATATGGAGCCCATGTTTCCTGTGCTCTTGTAGTTAGGTAGTTATCATTTCCACATAATGAAAAGATTGGACTTCCATGAACTGCAGCTGAATAAGCCGCAGGTCCAAAGAATTCATTATTGTCACCAGTAGGTACAGTGATTACGATATCAGGATTCTCAGATAATGTGACAATGCTGTTAGATACTGCAGTGTAGGTATTAAGAGTGGTAACAGCTGCGAGGGCAGACAATTCAGTATCTAGTGTGGTAGTGTGAATATTAAGTGGATCAACGAGAACAACAGAGCTTATTCCAAGCCGATTTAATGCCCATCCAGTTTCTTCGGGAACTTGATTCACATCAACATATAGTAAGGGGATATTCATCAAAGAGGCAAGAACAGCCGCATTTGCTGCAGACTCCAAGTAGGCTTGAAGGTCAGTGGGAATTTCCGAGATTTCCCATGAGAGTTCTATGTTATTTTGCTCTTCGGTGGCATCATCCCAAGCAGCGATAACGGTCCATTCCCCTACCATGGGATATGGAAGGTCAATAGATTCTTCTCCAGGACTCGCAAGAATGCTTCCAGCAGGACCCCACATGACCAGACGACCGATAGGATCAATAAGTGCGAGGTTGAGATCTGTGGCACCATTATCCCAGGATAGTGATACATTGAACCACTCAGCATCAGAGGGTATTGTAACAGTTTGTGAGAAACCTGGATGATAATCAACTTCGCAATCCAAAGCGGTTGTACCTGAAGAATATCTGGTGACGTTCATTGTCCATTCACCATCATTTGTAACAGGCATCCAGAAATTAAGTGGAACAGGTGATTCAACGTAACCAGTATGTCTTGAGAAATACATCTGATTGTACACGGAGTAGTCTACAATTGTTCCAGAAGGATCAATCAGCTCATGCGTGAATATCTCTGAACCAGTCCAATTGAATCGTCCCTCAATCCACCCAGCCCATGAGGGCGGTGTAAAGGTAATACTTGAAGGAGCAAGATTGCCAGATACACTTCCAGCGAATTCTGAAAGTTGTGTAGTTCTATCCTGAAATGTATGTGTGACACTCCCAGTAGTAGGAGTCCCACTAGCAAACGTATCCCTT
The DNA here is from genome assembly GCA_016840385.1 of Candidatus Thorarchaeota archaeon. The sequence continues at coordinate 2,076 of JAEOSL010000009.1, forward strand.
GAGAGCGCAATGATTGCGCTATCGCTTGTTCGCCATTCGGAAACGGCAATTGTTGCAGCAATATCGGCCGAACTGGATCCGGATATTCGTGGATAGATTTTGGTTCCAATATCATACTGAAGATTGGCGAGGTCAGTTTCGGTATAGTCACCAATGGCCATCACTTGTGTCAAGCCACCATCGATATCAGTATACTCAACCCAATCTTCTAACAACCACTCTTCACTCTCAGATCCTGATGTATAGATGAGGGGCGAGATATATTGAGTATCGTTGTGATTGAATACCGATGCTGGAATCGCCGACATATATGCAAAATCGTCAATGTAAGAATTAGGATCTGGGGCAACAACTGCAAGTCTTCGTAGAGGAACTTGAGAAGAACTAGCACTCGGTGAGAAGAGGTTCATAGGGGATACTTCTTGTGAAGTAGAAACATTTTGCAATGTCCCTGACAGTAATGGAATCAATGTAGAGCCCATTAATAGGATTAGGAATATTGGCGTGAGAATCTTTCCGTTCCGATAACTCAAGTGAGGTTCACTCCATTGGAAGACACTCCGAAGTGGTAAACTTAGTAAATAGAGTTTTCCTGTTGAGAGCTAATACCCAAACTGTAGTCGGAAGCAAATCAGTTGAAGAATAGTCAGGGGATAGATCTAACCAAGTATATCCCCAAGATTATCATCGGAAACTTCATTTTCTTCTGGAAGATTATCCCTTAGATCGTCGATGACTTTTCTAAGTCTTCGTCGAGTAGCTTTGGGAACATCCCACATCTTCTGTTCGGCTCTGTCAAGAACTTCTCTTGATATGTCAAAAATACCAGCAGCAAAGTAATTCGATGCAGCGTTCACAAACATCTCTGCGGCTCTCTTCTCATCACCGTTTGTTTCGGAGATATCTCCCAATAGTGATTGAGCATCAGCCATGCCAGCTTTATCTTCCATCTCTTCATACATCTTCAAGGCTTTCTTGATAGTTGCTTTTGCTGCAACCCAATCCTCTTTGTCAACATGAGCTGCGCCCATATCCATAACAACACTTGCAATTCCTTGAGTATTATCGAGAGATTTGTATGCTCTCTGAGCTTTCTTGAAATGGGTCATTGCTTCGTCAAAGCTTCCATTTCCTAAACTAGCCAAAGCAAGTCCATAAACAGTATCAGCGGAACCACTCTTATTTGCTGCTTTATCAAAGAGTTTCATAGCAGATTCAAGAGAGGTTAATGCTTCATCCCATCGTTCCAGATTGATACTGGCGACACCTAGATTGTACATAGTATCACAAGCACCAGTTTCATCCTTGATATCTTTGTAAATCTTCAGAGCTTCTTCAAAGCATTTGTGAGCTTCTTGAAATTCAGCAACTGACATGTAGATATTGCCCACTGCATTGTATTTCTTTGCAGCGTCATCTTTTTCTCCGGCTTTCAGAGCTGCTGCTGCCTGTTCAATCAAATCGGCAGGGTTCATAACATCTATTTCATCAGTTACTGGTTCTTCAGTCATTAGGCTCACCTAGACATTATCAATCGGTGCAGCCTATATTGCTTTTGATTCTTTCTAAAGAAACAACTTCATTTGCGCATGATGGTTACAGGGTTCTCTAGGATAGTTCGAACAGCATCTTTCACTACAAACTGCTCATCACCCACTTGAACCTCAAGGAGTTTTCTCAACTCGAAGCGACGTAGATAACCTACCGCCTGTTCTCGTTCAAGATTGAGATCCTTTGTCAATCTGCTTAGACCATCTTTTACGCCGTTGTATTCAGCAAACTTCCTAAAAACGGAGCTCCACTGCATCATAACAAGATATAGCAGAGTTCTCAACATGCTGTCAACATTCTCACCTGTCTTTGCAGATACTGGAAATACAGGTAAACCAGCAAGGAAACGCAAATTCTTTCTCAGTTGATCGACCGGACGAGATTTAGAATCATCTTGCTTATTCGCAGCAACAACACAAGGCACACCAGGTAAGAAGAAGGCAATTTCACGGAAGAATAGTTTGGCTCGCTTATCGGATTCAGGATCTACTGAATCAACAACGAAAATGATACCATCAGCTCCTTCGCTGAGAATCTTTCTCATTGTCCTGAATCTAAGGAGACCAGGAGTACCAAACATGAAGACATTCATTCCATCCACATTTGCAAGACCATGATCCATCGCTATTGTAGTACCTCGACGCTCGATATTGATACAAGCTCCGTTGGTAATGTGATGAATCATCTGACTTTTCCCGGCTTCATATGGACCTGTTACAACAATTTTCATTCCTCAACACCCATATCCATAGCTTGGTCTGCATTTTTTGTTAACGTATGGGTGTTAAATGGTTTGTCGTGATTAATCCTCATCTATTCATAATGCGCAATTTAGTGGCGCTTTTTAATACTGGGAGTGAATTTTGATAAAACTAAAAATAAGTAGAGACCGGCTGCTCGCAGCAGCAAACCTCCAATACCCGTCCATATGGTTTCGGGTATCTTCACGGGAATTCGGTCTCGATAAACTGAACATCTTGTGCTAATGAGGCACAAGGTGATCCATTGGATTTCATGACTTTTCCAACAGTCCAACAGGGCAGACCATTGTCCGCCAGTAGTTTCTTGAATAATTCAACTTTGGTCGAATCCATGAAAGCTAGTATACCTCCAGCGGTTTCGGCACCAAAGCCAGATGCAAGCTTGTGACCAAAGAACTCTGCGAGCTCGAGAGAACCTTTGATTACGGGCATTCTGTCAATAACTACATGAACACCACTTAGTTCACTCACATTGTTAGCATGACCAAGAAGTCCAAATCCGGTAATATCTGTCGCAGCAGACACTCCAACCTTGTTCATTGCTTGTGCAACTTCAAGATTGCTTTTTGTCATTATTCGAACAGCTATATCCTGTATCTCAAGTAGAGATTGTTCATCAAACTTGGCCAGCAGTGCATCACGCTTCTCATCTTTTAGATCCCTATAGGATCTCATTGCTGGTTGGACGCCTAGCGGTTTAGTGAGAACTGCAACATCTCCAGGTTTTGCTCCACTCGAATACACAATGTTTCGAGGGTGGGTTACCCCAAGAGCTATACCACCAAATACGGGACAGGGGTTATGGATGGTCTGACCACCCGCAAGTTTAGACCCAAGGTCCTCCATGAAGCAACTCATTCCTTTGAGTACTCCGACAACGATTTCCTCTGGCATATACTTGGGATAAGCAAGAAATGCCTGAAGGGATACGATATCAGTCGCCCCCATTGAGAATACATCGTTTGTAGCATTACAAGCAACGATTTCTCCTTGAATATGGGGATCATCATGAATTGGTGTGAAGATGTCAACATTTTCTACAACTGCTATATCATCATTAACGATGCGGACCACAGCATCATCACCAATATCTTCACTTTGAGAATCCTCAGCGAGAAGACCAGCAGTAGTGAGAAGTCTTGTAAGATCACTCTGTTTGACTTTACAGCTTCAGCCATGAGTTGTTACCATTGCAGTCAATCGTATATCAGGCACTTGGTGACATTTCCTCCTGGTTACTTTGTGGGTTGATTAACCCCAGACCTAGTTCACCCTATCATGATAATAAATCTCTAGGTTGACACTTCATAAGCCTTATAGCGAGTGCAGCAAGATGTTGCGAAACACGAGGAAGTGAGTAAGATGGACATCGAGAAGGTTTCAGATAACGTGTATGAGATATCGCAGGCAACTCAGCAATGTATGAAGGTACCAGTGAGGATCTATGCTTCAGATGGATTAGTTAAGAAAATGAAGCAGGATGCAACCTTCAAACAAGCAACCAATGCTGCATGTCTCCCAGGAATATACAAGCACAGTATTGTGCTCCCCGATGGACATCAGGGATACGGATTTCCAATTGGTGGAGTTGCTGCAACCGATTATGAAAATGGAGTCATATCGCCAGGCGGAGTAGGATATGACATCAACTGTGGTGTAAGAGTTCTGAGAACTAATCTTGACGAAGGTGATGTCCGTCCAAAAGTAAGGCAACTCATCGACCAACTCTTTGCAGATGTACCAACGGGTGTTGGAAAACAAGGGAAAATCAACTTACGAACCCATAGCGGTGTCGATGAAGTTCTAGCAGACGGTGCCAAGTGGGCAGTCGAGGAAGGATACGGATGGGATGAAGACCTCGACCATCAAGAAGCAAACGGTAGACTAGACATTGCTAATCCAGCTGATGTTCCTGGTACTGCAAAAGAGAGAGGTCTCAAACAGAGCGGCACTCTTGGTTCTGGAAACCACTTCTTAGAGATCCAACTTGTTGACGAAATTTACAATGAAGAAGCAGCTAAGATTATGGGCATCACAAGAAAAGGACAGGTGATGGTCATGATTCACAGTGGTTCTCGAGGTCTCGGACATCAAGTTTGTTCTGAATATATTCGAAAAATGACTCAGGCAATGCGTAAGTACAATATTGAAGTTCCAGACCGCGAACTCTGTTGTGCTCCAACAACAACACCAGAAGGTCAAGCATACTTGGGAGCAATGAGTGCAGCTGCGAACTATGCATTTGCAAATAGACAAGTTATGATGCACTGGACCAGAGAAGCATTCGGTAAAATCATGGGCCAGTCGCCTGAAGACCTTGATATGGGTCTCATTTACGATGTTGCTCATAATATAGGCAAAGTGGAAGAACACGATATTGATGGAAAGAGAAGGAAAGTCGTGGTCCACAGAAAGGGAGCAACCCGTGCATTTCCAGCTGGACATCCAGATATTCCCAGCAAGTACCGGGATATTGGACAACCCGTCATTATTCCAGGAACAATGGGAACTGCATCATACATCCTTCTAGGTAATGAGAAAAGTATGGACCTTTCATTTGGTTCTACTGCACATGGTGCAGGCAGATTCATGAGCAGATCCCGAGCAAAGAAACAGTTCTTTGGAAAAGAGGTCCAGGACAAGCTTGCTAGTGAAGGGATACTCGTAAGAGCTACAAAGGGTATTGTGATTGCAGAAGAAGCACCGGGAGCTTACAAGGATGTAGACGAGGTAGTCAGGGTATCAGATGCTGTCGGAATCGCTACCAAGGCTGTCAGATTGAGACCCATCGGTGTCATCAAGGGATGAGCCTAGTTCTCGTTCTTTACTTACAATATCTGCTAAGACAACAGCAACACCCAACAGAATAATGAAAAATCCAATCCAGACAAGTGGAGCAGGATAGAGCATGAATATGAATGCTCCAAGGAGTGTTGCGCCGATAGGTTCCCCGAGAACTGCTGCGGACACCACATATGCTGGCACTTTAGTGAGTAGATAGTTATTGACTGAATGTCCTAAGACAGTGGGGAAAATCGCCAATCCAATGAATATCAAAATTTCAGTTGGGTCGAAGACCAAGACATCAAAACCAAACGGCACACAGAGGACGAGAGTAGTGATTGCTGCGAAAAGGTAGACGATAGATGTGTAGATTGTTATTGGCATTCCTTTGGCGAATTTTCTTCCTCCAATGAAGTAGATTGCAAGGAAGACAGCACCAGATAGAGCTAGTAGATCCCCACTTAGAGCACCAAAGTCAATTCCACCATAGTCCACCCAAACGAGAAAAATAGCTCCACTTACTGCCACTAGGATACCAGCCCAAGAGCGTCTACGAAGTGATTCTCCTAGGAAGATAGTGGAAAAAATTGCAGTGAAGATAGGAGATGAGTCCACAAGAACCACACTAGCAGCTATTGAGGTCATCTCTAATGATTGAAACCATGTAGAGAAATGTAGAGATAGAACAACACCGATGCCAGCTAACCAATGCAGATTATTACGCACCTTAGGCGTTCGAAGGGCAGAGAGGTCACCTCGTGCTGCACCAATAACTGCCATGAATATTGCACCATAGAGTGTTCTCCAGAATACTTTGACCAGTGAGGGAGATGTACTAGCAATAATGAGAATACTGGCACTGGAAACCATTGAAACCGATAAAACAAGAAGTAGGACCACCTTGAGTTTACTCGTTGACTCATCGATAATCGAGGTACTCATTATTCTCCTCCACTGATTATACTTCCACACTCAACACAATGAATCTTATCTTCGATAACTTCTGCAACTTGACTATCACAATCAGCACATTTCAAAACAAGTAGACTATCCAAATTGAGACCGCGCAATATTCGATCAACATCATCCAAGGAATCATAGACGAATAGAACTTTACCAGGAGCTCCCTTAACCATCTTTGAGAGCTTTTCAATATCTCCATTATAGAATAGAAGAAGAGGTTTCATCGATTCTATAGAGAGCATTAGCTCCATTCCAACTCCAAGAGACGGATTGGAAATCTCAGCAATCACAAGATCACTTTTCATTACATTTTCTACATCGCGCTGGTATATTACGTGTGGTGTAGCAGGTCCTAAGAATTGAGGTGCAAAAACTGCGATTCCTTTGTCCTCTAATGCTTTGATTACCACTGTGCAAAAGTCATCCTTTCGGAGACCACTATGAATTATCGGAGCAGAAAGATAAGCTAGAACCATACCGATTCGCCTCGAGTGTAAGAAAAGATGATTATTCTTCAATTGCGGTTTTCGATTCAGAAAGAGCGCCGAGTTCTGTTATTGAGAGTACGGATCCATCATCTTCCATTATTTCATATTTTCCAGAACGACCAAGAGAGAGTTGAACCACTCCACGCCATTCTTTGGCCCAACCATCTTCGATCTTAATGACCATCCCTGCAGATAGGTCAGTACCTTCGTTGAATCCCCATAAGGAAAGAATAGAAGAACCCGAATCATCAGCAATAAGGACCTCTTTCAACATGGTTTTTCTCCCAGCTCTTGTCTTGACGATTTTTGCTGGAGCAATTGATACTATACGAACAAGAAGATCGTTTACATTCTTACCAGGTTCAACTTCTGCTATCTTCAAGGCTATCACTCACTGATTATTCATGTTCAAACCTACAAATCAGTGTTCCGCAAGGTAAGAAATACTCAGTACTCATCCTCATCGGATTCTACAAAATCTAGGAGGTCACTCAACTCTTTGAGTGAATCATTATCAATTGGTAGTTGGTCCTCATTATCGTCGTTATCGTCTTCGGAAACAGAACCTGAAACAGCCTTGTCAAGGGGGCCAAGAATTGATTCCAACTCAACAAGAGAGTCTGCATCAATCTCTTCAACATCTGCGTCTTCTTCTTCATCAGTTGGAAGCGCCTCATCACTGCTCATTGCCTCGAGAGCACCATCCAATTCTTCATGAGGGACTTTATCAATCTCTGCAGAGATTATATCATCCGCTTCAAGAGCTTCGAAAATAATCTCCTTTGCCATTCTAACATCGTGTTCATTTGGTACAACGACAACCTTGGGTTCGGTAACCTTTGAAGAAGCAAAGATTTCATCATTTTCTGGAACAGTAACTATAGGCTCATCAGACTCTACTTCAATAGATACTTCTCCACTACTTTCGGATACTATATCTTCCGTAGCTTCTGAAGATAATTCGAAACTTATCGGTTCCTCTGTAGAATCTTCTAACTCATTCAAAGCAGCCAATTCAATTTCTTTAACCTCTTCATGTGCGTCTGCAAATTGAATTTCTAACGGATCTGTTGCTTCGATTTCATCAGTTTCAGTTACATCGATTTCGATTTCTTCTTCAGTCACCTGGACTTCTTCAACTATGGGCTCAGCTTCTTCTTCCTCTTCAATCTCAGCCTCTTCAATTACTTCTTCAGCTTCCTCTTCTTCTTCTGCTTCATCATCAGATACTTCTTCGACGACTTCTTCAACAATCTCATAGCCTTCCATATCTTTGATTATGTGACCATCTTCATCAACGAGTACCTCTTCAACCACAGTTTCATATTCCTCATCATCTTCGATTTCTTCTTCAGCAAGTGCTTCAATAGCGTCTGTTTCTGCAATCGCTTCTTCTGTGGCTGAATCAGTGAATTTCATAAGTTCACTTGCAGGGAGATCTGGAAGTGCAACTCCAACATATTGGGATGCGGCAGTCATCAGAATTCTCAGCATCTCATCACGTCGTGCCTTATCGATGGCAACCATTGGATAAGTAGGGATTCCAAGAATTTTCTGAACGACCTCAGGTTTCATAGCGTTAGGTTTGTCTTGCTTGTTAGCCATGGCAAAGACTGGAACCTTCGGAGCGTCACGTTTGATAAGTTTGAGAATATCTTTGCTGATGATAACATTACGGAGGGTAGAATCACACACCAAGAATATGACATCAGCCCCATGGAAATAGAATCGCCAAAGTGTTCTGAAGCGTTCTTGTCCTGCGAAGTCCCAGAGAACAAGTGAATAGTTACCAAAACGAATGTTCTCGACAGTTTCCAAGTTCAAAGCAATTGTTGGAACGTATTGTAGTGGAGGAGTATCACCTAGAAGTAGGTGTAGAGTTGTTGTCTTGCCAACACCACCTTCTCCGACAAGTGCAATTTTGAGTCTAGTAACGACTGAGGGTTCAATCAATCGCTCGAAATTCTCGCAGACCTTTTCCAAACCGGATTTAGAGAGTACCCGCTTGAGTACTTTTCTTGCTGCATCAACCTTCTCGAATACGCTACTTTCATCCTCATCTTTGTCAGTGACGAAAACTAGGAGAACATCTGAAATGATATCCTTTGCATGGAATTTGTATTCACCCACAGTGAGTGCCAATTCTGCGACCTCATCATGTTCAGATCGAAGATCTTCTCGTGTCGAAACAAATTCTTCTAGAACATCAGTTGCAATATCTATTGGCCAGTACTTGGTTCCTGCTAAGATTTCCTTGCTGGAGATGCGTATGAGAAACGTGTTATGGATCAATTCACATTCACCGGTTGAGGATTTGGTCGGGAAGCTGTAATCTCAGAGCCCACTCGACACTAGGTTAAAGCTATGGGAGTAGATTAAGTAATATTGTGTGTATCCCAAGCAATATCCGAGTAATAATTCAGGTTAGATGTCGGGGGTTCAGAGAACCCCAAACATCCGTTGGAGCGTGTACTTCCACAGAGACGGAAAATTCGTTTATGCGCAAGAACAGTGCAGTTTTCACTGCATTAGGGACTAGAACTCGTGGGACCGTGTATTGCGAGTTCCTGACGGGGGAAGTCCGCCTCCCGTACGAAGTTCACAACAAGAAACAAGCCAAATCGGCATATAATGGTTTCTAGGTTGATAATCTGTAATCTGCTATCGTAGTAGTCGCAGATTCAATGTATGACTTTTGTGAATCTCGCAGACTTCTATGATACCCACTCTTCAGTGATTAAAACAATGCAGAGGGCTTTAATGAATTATCGTGGGAAGTTATCTCTCAATAGACGAAGATGTTGATGAACCATTTCCATTGCCTTGATATCATCAGGAGTCTTCTCCAAATCAGTAACCAGAGTCTGCAAGAAATACTCAGGGAAGAATAGCCGTACCCGGATATCATTGAGCAAGAAGAGCCATTTATCAAACTCACCAGATGGACCCTTTCTTCTCTTTTCAGAAACTACTCGGAATTTCTTGAGTGTCTGAATAGCTTCTTTGAGCTCCTTCGGAGGGATTCCTAAGGTTGCTTCAAGCTCGGAGATGTTTGCCGGTCGACGTCTAAGCTCTGAAAGAGTATCATAACAGTCTGGGTCAGCAAGCACTTGTGCTACTGAAACTGTATCTTCTGGTGTCTTCTGCCACTCAGTTAGAAATTCTAGTACTTCGGTTTTATATTCAGCAGCAAGTTCAGGATCGAGAACACCACTAGCAGCTTCCATTGCTACCAAGGGTGGAGCACGAAAGACTTCAAGGTCTTTAATCATGAAGACACAGGTTCTTCCAATTTCGTCAACCCACTCGGACTTAACAAGACCAAGCTCTTCGAATGGAGCGATTATAGAATCTACGCTAACACTCGGTAGACCTGTAACCATCTTTAACCACTCTTCAAGCTCCTCTTTTGATATCCCACCCTTCCAAAGCTTAGGAAATACGGCGCGAGATACTTCATCAGAGAAGAGACGGGCCAGACGAGATTCATCAGTCATTCCTGCAAGTCGGATAATTCTACGGTAGGTGTTATCAATCTCATCCTGCAGTTCAGCATCAGTTAGAGATACAACTGCATTCGTTAATGGAGTTACAACCGAAGTGATTGCAGCTTCATACATCTTTGGATCTTCAGAAGGAGTAAGTAAGAGAGAAACACAATACTGTTCTTCTTCTCGTACAATTCCAGTGTAGTAAGAAGCTACACTATACTCTTCTCCACCAATTCGTATGCTCAGTGATGAAAATCCTGCAGTAGCATCACCCATAGCATGTGATGTAAAGATACGCATGATTTCCGTGTTAAGATCTTCGCGATAGTAATCAGCAAAATCAGCTGGTACTTTCGATTTTAGCACGGCACCAATCTTTGAGTCCCAATCTATAAGCAGCATTGCAACGGGCATTTAGCTTCTCTCCCAGTCCCAAGGGATATACTCTGCATAGAGCTAGAGTAATTACGTTTTGGCGAGTCACACTAAAAAACCTTGTCACTAGTTGGTCCGCGAACGTATTATCTAGATATATCCAGCGCCCCTAAGGGCTCTATCCTTTTCATCTTTGTGATGAAGCTTTCCTACATTTGATTCCCTGTATTATCTCGTCGTAGACTTGAGTTATAACTTCTTCTAGGGATTTGCATGAATCAATGACCTTGAAGGTGCCACTATCTTGTTCAACCATTTCAAGGTAATTTTTGCGAACTTGGATTAGCCTGTCAAGTTTTTCAAATTGCAGATTAGCTTTCCCAGTTCTTCTAGTGGCACGTTCCAATCCAATATCCGCAGGTACATCTAGGACGAACACAATATCTGGTTCAGGAGCTCCCAGTTCTTTTCGGTTTAGTTGTAAGATTTCGCTCCAGTGAAGATCCAAAACGGTTGATTGGTATGCGCCAGAGGCAAAGAAGTACCGGTCCATGAGGACTACTTTTCCATCTTCGAGGGCGGGATTTATCCTATTGGTTATATGCCACTCACGGTCCTTGGAGTAGAGATCAAGTTCTTCCTCTGGACTTAGTTCACCAGCTGGCGAGCGAGCTCTAATCTCTTTCCCCCACTCACTCTCAATCGTCGGTTCTCTAAGACGGATTGTATCGTATCCATCAGACTGTAGTTTCGTCAATAACTCTCCACAGGCACATGTCTTACCAGAACCATCAATGCCCTCAAGGACAAAGAGGAAACCCTTGCGATCAAATTCAGTTGTCAAATAGTAGATTCCCCTGATTTCTCACTCTTGGTTTTCCAGAGGCTAACCCGTATAGATGCTTCGGTTTAGAACCTCGTTCTCAGTACGAAAATAGTAACTCTTAAATTCGTCATGTTGTAGGATAGGTTATCCTATCCTATGAGAGATGAGCAATTGTGAAACGAATTGGAATAATCACAGGCATAATTGTTGCATTCCTGTTAGTTACTCCTGCAGGTACGCAGGTTATCCAATTCGATGAACAGAGTATTCCTGCAGCAATAGGAATAGACCTCACAATTGATTTTGGAAACGGAACAGTTACCAATTACACTGGATTATCTGCCACGAATGTATACAACCTTACTACTGCTATCTTCGATGTTGATGCAAGATGGGCGGGAGACCGTGTTTACATTGATGCAATCGATGGAGTTTCTCGAGATGAAATTCATGGTTGGCAATATTGGGTAAACGGTAACTATGCAACTGTTGCGGCGAATCTGTTCACCTTGGATGATGGAGATTTCGTACTCTGGAATCGAACAATATCTGGGTTTCAGAATCAAACAGAACCAGACTCTTCAGCCCTTATCGGAGGTTTGTTGATTGCAGGTGGTGGACTCGTATTTCTAGCTCTTCTCTACTGGAGATCAATCAGGAGATAACAATTAGATGAGTAAGAAACCAATCATTGTAGTTACGTTTCTGATAGCACTGCTTTCAATTAGTGCCATTGGGAGAAGTATGGCATATGCTAACGATATCCAACCAGTCCAAGATGCTAGTACTGTTGCAAAGTGGGAAGTCACTCATGCTCCAGAATCTGCATTTTCTATGTGGTTTACGGAAGGAGGTAACTGTCTAATAGAAGATGGAAGTACTATTTCGTTCAGTGTAGGTAATATCAATGAAGATGTCGAAGGTCTTCTCAGTGTCGGAAATGTATCAATACTTACGAATGATACTGATGTGGCAAGAGACCTTGTTCTAGGTATTGGTATTTTCTCTCCGTTTGAACCAGGCTTATTCGTAAAAGTAGGAGCAAGTAATATTGATGCATTGAATGACAGCGCATACGCTGCCGCTGCAAGAGTAGATCAATTTTCCATGAATGGCACAATGATCTCTACATATGAGAATGTAACAATTGGTGAAACTGAATACGAAACTATCACTCTCGACTACGAGCAAGACCCAACAGGTGCAGGAGACCCACAGAGAACTAGGCTAATCTATGATATAACATCGGGAGTTCTTCTCTATGCAAATACAAGCTATTGGTTTGGATTTAACAATACGACACCATATTGGTTGGAGATCGAATTCATAGAAATATCACATGATGGAGGGTACCTTCCACCTACATCATTGTACCCAATCTTAATCGCTAGCGTAATCATTATTCTTCTCATCGTAATGATTGTGCGAAAAAGAATGTAAACTCAATATTGGTGGTCAATTGGAAGAATACACACCGTTCCACACTTCGAGCCGAAGTCGGTGGGTTGCAGTAACAGCAATCATGTCGGCTCTTGCTCTTGTGGGAAACTATGTTCTAGTAGCCATTCCTAACGTCGAGTTAGGTTCAGGGATTCTATTCCTTACCGCATACCTCTTTGGATTATCAATGGGATTTTGGTGTGTACTTATCGTTTCAATTATCTATGCATTCTTCAATCCTTGGGGACCCTTCATCCCAACGATTTGGCTTGCCCAGATTGTAGGGTGGCTCTTTATGGTCATAACAGGATATTTGATGAAACGTCAAGTTAGGGACACCAACTGGACAAGGACCAGGATTCTTGAAATAGCAGTAGTTGGAGCAATTGTTACTCTATTCTTTGATCTTGTTACTACCCTTGGATATTCAATATGGTTTGGAATACCCTATTTCGTTGCAGTTATTGCAGGCTTGGCATTCATTGTTCTGCACGTGATTTCAAATGCGATTATATTCCCAGCCATAGTACCTAGACTCGATAAAACATTGAAGAGTCAACTTGACCCAATATTCAACAATAACAGACCTCCGAGCTAAGAGTAAAAAGAGAGCTAATCTAAGACAATAATGAGTGTGAAATAATATGACGTGGAAGGAAGAGTTCAATCAGTTATCTGAAGCAGCTGATGGCCGAGTTGCACCAGCATTCAAACCCTATCATGCGGCGGTTGCCTTGATTCTCATCGGTAGAGAACAACCTTTGGGCAGATACGAACTCTGCGAGAAGATGTCTATAGGAGAGGGCAGTGTTCGAACTCTATTGAAACGTCTATCTGAGGCAGGATACATAGAAGCAGAAGGCAAACAAGGACAACGGCTCACATCCAAGGGAAAAACTCTGTTTGATAGTATATCCCGCGACATCCCTATCGGATTAGCCCTTAATGTGAGAAGATTGGTGATGTATGAATTTGCATTTGCCAATATTGTCAAAGGACTCTCTTCAAAGATCACAGATGGTGTCAGACAACGGGATGAAGCAATAATTCAAGGGGGATATGACAAAGCAGGAGCATCCACACTAATTCTGAAGAATGGGAGCGTGGTGATGCCTCCAGATGATTTCCATATTCTAACTGTCTATGAAGATGAAACCCTCCTGGTGGTTGAAAGTTTACGACCAGAGGAAGGAGATGTCATTGTAATTGGTTCAGCTGATGATGAGAACCTTGCTAGAGAGGTTTCCATGGCAGCAGTAATGACCCTCTTCTGAAGGTGATCTCATGCAATCTGATCTATTTGGAAATGTACCTGAGATTGTCATTGATATCCACGAAACCGGAGGTAAATCCATCAATTCTGTCAAGCATTTGATTTCCATGATGGATAAGGAAGGAATCAGGTACACAATTGAAAAGATTCCAATCGGGGACATTCTTGGTTCAGACGGAATTGCAATAGAACGTAAAACTGTGAATGACTTGGTCAACACTCTGAAGGGAAGTGCAGCAGGAGTACCTCGCTTCACAAAACAAATGGATGCATTGTTAGAGTATGAGAAACCGTATGTCCTACTTGAGAATATTCTAGCAATTAGAAGAGACCCCATGAAAGGATGCGTGTATATTCCCTTCTCATCAAAACAGACCAAGGGAAAACCATTCTTTGTAACAATGGAGAGAGCAGCATACATCCACCCAAGTTCTCTAGATGCATTAATCGAGAGTATCCGTGAACGGGGAATACCTGTTCTAATGGGATTCAATGCACTACATTCTGCAGGACTTCTCTTTGGAACACTTTTCGGTGAAAAAGGAAAACGAAAGAAATCAGGGCAACGACTTCCAGTGATACGAACAAGAAAGGGTCTGGATGGTGTCGCAGACGAACAGGAGTTCTTCATTGCAGGATTTCCCGGAGTCAATGTAGTAAGGGCAAGGAGTCTTCTTGAAAAATTCGGATCTCCCTTTGATGTTATCACAAGTACTGATGAATGGGGAGAAATCTCCGGAATTGGATCCAAAACTATTGCCACTGCTAAGAAGATGCTTCACACCAAATATGAGCCGGAAAATGAAGAAAATCCTGCAGAAGACGCTGAAAAATAGTCAACAACCTTGACACAAAGGTTAAATTGACATACTATTCTATGACTATAGAATACCTAGATTATGGTGATGAATAATGGGAGACATTCGTCTAGCAATTGCAGGACTTGGAAATTGCGCTTCAGCACTCATTCAAGGAACACACTATTACCGCAATTCGAAGGCGGGAGAAGAAGTTCCAGGTCTCATGCACGTAGATTTTGGTGGCTATTTTCCAAAGGATATCAAAGTCGTAGCAGCCTTTGAAGCAAATAGAAAGAAGATAGGACTCGATGTTGCAGATGCAATATGGGTCGAACCCAATTGCTGTGTAAAATTTGCACCAGACGTTCCACAGACTGGTGTGAAAGTTCTACCGGGACCAATTTCCGATGGCGTTGCACCACACATGAGAGAACCCTTCTTTGCATATGATGAGAAGGAAATCGAAGCAGTTGATGTTGCCGAAGAACTCAGAAAGTCAAAAGCTGATGTTCTAGTAACTTATCTTCCAGTAGGAAGTGCAGATAGCACTAGAATCTATGCTCGAGCAGCTCTAGAAGCGGGCGTAGGATATGTGAACGCCATTCCTGAGTTTATCGTATCAGATCCGAATTCAGAAATTGCACAAGGATTTGAGAAAGCAGGAATACCATGTGCAGGAGATGACATCAAGAGCCAATTAGGTGCTACAATTCTCCACAGAGTTTTAGCTCAACTATTTGACCAGAGAGGTTTGATTCTAGAGAATACATACCAGCTTAACATTGGTGGAAATACTGATTTCGAAAACATGCAGGTAGAAGATAGACTAGCCTCAAAAAGAATCAGCAAGACTGAAGCAGTTACAAGCTGTGTAGACTACGAATTGCCTACTAAAATTGGACCTAGCGATTATGTCCCATTCTTGGATGACAACAAAGTCTGTTATATCAGTGTGAGATCAAGAGCTTTTGGAGACCTACCACTTGACCTTGACCTGAAGCTTTCAGTACAAGACTCACCAAACAGCGGTGGTGTAATCATCGATGTGGTCAGAGCAGTTAAGATTGCTATGGACCGAGGTATTGGTGGAGAACTCTCTAGCATTAGCTCATACAGCTTCAAACACCCAAGATATCAAATCAACGACTTCTTAGCAAGAACCCATGTTGACGAGTTCATCGAGGGCAAGAGAGAGAGATAGTTCTCTCATCAGACAGTGGGACCGGTTAGGACACCTCCGTTGCCCTCGAACTCCCGGTAACCATAGACGGATTCCTCTATCTGAGGTCAATAGACTTCTTGGGAAGATGCATCGGAACCTCATCAGAGAACCATCCTCAAAGAAACGAATTGCTATCTATGAACGAGTTTCTGGACACAGACAGAAGACCGATGGGACCTTGATAGACAACTGAAAACTCTCACTAATGAGTGCAGGAAACACTTCAGATCAAATCTTTGCAAGATTTCATTCACCAACGACATACTCGGTACTTGTTATATTAAACACAACTCAACAGAACTTCATCATAAAACTTGATGGATTTATTAGGAAGGTCGCGGATAGATATGTGAGTAGGAGTTGGTATGGATCAACGGCGAATGCACAGGTCTTGTTTTGTAACATGCCCTCAATTATTACGAAACTCCCCCTCCTACCACGATTAACTGTGTGTTCGCCACCTTCAACTGCAGTGAGCACATTTCTTATAGTCAAATGCATCATAGGAAAAACATGAAACAAGATGGTCCCTGTCCAATCTGTATAGAACAATGGAAGAAAGAATACCCCGTACTTGAAGAGAGTGACCCTAAACTCAGTTATCGATTCATATGCACCCACTGTCTTAGGCATTTCGATCAAGAAGGCAATCTAGTCCTCGTTGACACGTCAGATACAATAAGCGATTCATCGGAGTGTCCTGGGTGTGGTTTTCATTCGGGAATGGTGTCCACGAATAAAACGATCGGAAAGTTCAAAGTCTTTAGTTGTCATCAGTGTAAAGGACTCTTCAAGGAAAATAAACAAGAACTTACGGATGAAGAATGGGCTCATGCTTGGATCAATATCATATTCCGCATGGAGATTGCGGCGGCGAAAGATAAAGCGAAGAAAAGAGCAGAGCTAGTGAAGGACTATAGGGAAACGTTTGCGAACCCCTATGTTGCAGCAGGTCTTGGTTATATTGACAAGGTTATCTTTCCACATGAAACACGACCATTGATATGCAGTGGTCTAGAGATGTTGGCGAGTAAGAGGAAATCACGACAACCGAAGAAGCATGGGAACATTCCTCTTTGAAATCCTAAACCAAACTAACTGAGATACCATAGCGAATTCAGATAAAACAAAGAACTTACTACTATTGAAATGATTTGGCCATTAGTTAAGTAAATGAGGATTTTATATATCTTCTACTATTTGTCTTTGTACTCAATTAGAAACACGTTCCGAGTTTACTATCTTATTATGGCTAGAAATGATGTTTAGAGGTGTTCGCGTGAGTTAATAGGATACATGCATTAAATATCATCAGGGGGTTATTATGAATAGGAGTAATTATCGGGGATTATTAACCCCTTTAAAAAGAGTCTTTGTTTTTCTTATTCTTCTCTTGATGGTTTCAGCATTCGTTGCACCCATACCTATTAGCAATGCTGTATCGACATGCAACGATGCTATGACCATGTCAGAGCGAATCAAAGCGGCAAAACCCAAGCTGGGGCCTTTTGTTGTAGAGGAAACCTTCGAACACGATGGAGTTCGGATGAGGCTTATTGTGTCTGGAAATGCGGTGGAAAAAGAGGACTATATCTTTGCAGAATTCCAGCAGACCTTGATTGTGTTGGATGATACGGACGCTGAGATATCTCGGCAGATCACACATCGCACAACGAAGATGGCTAGGATACCAGAAACCGCACCCGAGAAACCAGAGAGATACTTTGCAACTGCCACCGACTGGGGAACCTTCACAACGTACGACTGGAATTCTTTCATATTCGTGTCCGTACCGGGTAGTTTGAAACAAATTGTCACGTACGATCATCCTGACAACTACTATGAATACCATCAAGAACAATGGAATCAAGACTGGTACGAAAAGATTGGACGATACGCGATAATTCATGCATCACAATATGTTGTATCACAAACTCAAAGTTCTGCGAATCTCTGGCAGGCAGTTCTGAGTATATCTATTATTTTGATAAGTACATACGGCCTTCTTGCCGCAGTAGTCGCAATGGCCATAAAAATCCTCGCTGTGCTACTTGTGTTTCTTTTTGTATGGGCCAGCATGATATGGATGTGGGTGGAGTTTATCTGGAAGGCTGAACAGGGTGATGCGTGGTCCTACTCCTACTTAGGTACAAATGGATGGATTCAGATGTCGCATGGACGATGGAGAGACATCTGGTACTACGCTTATGACACCGCAGGGTCCTTGTAGATAGCGCATGACAAGAGAGATGGAGGAAGAGAGATGGCAATCAACATAGCTAATGACAAACATTTGATTTCTGAAGATGAATCAAAACCACTGGTACGCAATATCGGATTTATCGGGTCCATGTTCGTGGATTCTAGCTGGTCCTTATTGAGTTCCTTAACAGTTCTCTTCCTCTTCATCTATACACCATCAAGCACGCCATGGAATTTTGTACTAACTGGCACTCAAGCAGTGGTGTTGTTTCTGTTCTTAGTTCCTCTTGGTTTTGTGGTTTCTTGGCATATGCTGAGTCAAGTCAGAGATGACATCCGCAACGAGGGATTCGTACTGATATCCCCCCAGAGTCTAATGGTGGTTCTTGGCATGCCATTCGTTTTCATTGCTGTACCTCTGGCTCTGCTGCTCAGTCTGATTGATATCGGTCTACCATCCTATTATTCTTTATCCATATTCTATGGTTTTGGGCTAGGCATGGTTGTTTCACGAGTACTGGTTACGATGACGGACATGAAGAGGTGGATGCTTTTACCAATATACTCCGATTCAGACATCAAACGAAGACGAGCTGTGAAATGGAGAATAACCGTTCGACCACATGTTTCCTACGTTGAGCAGGATTGACAATTATTTTATTACAGGTAGCATACTTAAAATTGTCATCGAAGTAATCATCACGAACTAACACTTTAGAATAGTTTCACAGAGATTGTAGTGATGGGTCCTCATGGTGCAATCAATATTATCTCAGGAAGGAGATTGCGGCTGCGAAGGATAAAGTGAAGAAAAGGGCTGAGCTTGTGAAGGACTACAGGGACAAGTTCGCAAATCCCTACATTGCAGCGGGTCTTGGTTATATTGACAAGGTCATCTTTCCAAGGGAAACATGCAAGAAAGCCACATTTGAAATATGCAAGAAAGAAGTTGAAACAACAGGTTAGAAATCGAAACACCTTCTTCCTTAATGTTGATAGTTTGCAGGAGGGTCCCTTCAGTGACAATGTGGCTGCCATAACCGAGGTTCGGAAGGCTGAGGTGTTAGACCTCTCATCATCGCCCACACACAAGGAGGTGATATCGACCTATTACGGGTTCGAAGCTTTTGCCAATCACTCCTCATACTATCGAGAGAGGGACACAATATCTGAGGGAAGACGACTGTTCAAACGACAGGCAAAGTTTCTCGGAAAGCGGATCTCTTGGAAAGGAAAGATACTCCCTCTTCGAAACACAATCTGGTCAAATGTATCTGGAGAGTTGCACGCTCTCCTCATCAATCTTCTTCGGATAAGTCTGGACCGGAAGGATGAGCGAGCAGTAGTTGAGCTAAAGTATAGTGGTGACTATCGTGTGATGAATTATCTCAACCAGATGTACCAGAACAGGTCAATCAGAAGCGAGTTGAAGAGCAACATTGTAAACGCCATGGCAGAGATAAGCGAACCATCAAAGGGTGCAAATGATGACTTCTGGCTAAAGGTTGCTCGGAAAGGACTTGGAAGAGGACCAGATCCATCCTTCCAAAGAAAAGACAAACGAGTGGTCAAGCAATTAGTGACCAAGGTGTCTGGGAAGAAATGTTCTGAGGTCGACCTTCAGACAATAGGGCAACACTTTGGCAAGTACATTGAAGCAGTCAATCTGGTTCTCAACAAGGTGTACTCATCTCATCAACGAGCAGCTTCTGTGGGGATGAAGCTAGAAGCTTCAAAGGGACATGGGCATGTTGTCCTGAGAGAGGAGCCATTCCTTGTATGGAAGAAGACCAATGAGTTTGGTCGTCTTGTCTTTGAACGGATGTACAGAAATGTCCTTGAAACCGCAGCCAGAATCATTCATTCAAACTATACAAGGAGAAAATTAGTCAACGCCCTTCTTGACATTCTATCTAATGACAAGGAGCAGCTCAGACGACTCATGTCTCTGAAAAGAGTACCTGCAGACCTTATACGAAAGGTCAGGGAGTCAGGTGGGAAGAAGAAAGGTTCTTACTATCACTATGCTCTTACAGCCTGCAAACAGGTCCGCAGAGCTCTAGACATCCAACTCCTTAAGGAATTGGACTCCAGTTCTTCAGTCCGAAGCATTCAGAGACGACGAGTGCGCGACTTGATGAAGTCCAATGCCGGAACAGCGACCCAAGATACCATGGTGTCATCTGTTGCTGATTGGAAGAGCAATGGTTTTCCTTTCATACAACCTGTGTTCAGAAAGACGACTATGGAGTTTGCTGCATCCACTGAGAACACCACTGGACAGGGATATTGGTTCAAGGAAGACCCAGAAAGAGAGAATGAAATTATCCTATATATCAAGACACCACCAGGGATTACTGGACTCGAACGTACTCCAGACTCCCCTTACAGGAGTCAGACCGTCCGATTCCGCTTTCTTGATTGGTTGCCAAGAAGAGCAGCTCGTGCCAGAACTAAAGCAAGTGAAGCTAGAGAGAGGAAGAACGAAAGGAGAGCCATAGAACTCGAATATCGAGCGGAAAGGTTTCAGGACATGAGCCTACAGCTCAGAAACACTATCAGGTTACAACAACTCACTCGAAGACTGTCCTCATTGAAGTCAAGGAAAAACTCGGACCCAGAAGAGATATTGAAACTGAAGAGAGAGATGGGGATACTCAAGAAGAGTAGACGATGTGCCCCTCCTATTCTCAAGGTCCGAGGTCACAGGGTCACTCTGTTGATCCCCTTCAAATCGCCAGATGATGAGCTGTTACGAAGAGTACTTCCTAAGACTGCAAGGATGAGAAGGGCAGGTGTTGACCGGGGACTGAGACATCCTGTGGTATTGTCGGTAAAGAATGGTGGAGATAGTTACGATGAGGTAAAGATTGGAAGGGAAGATCTGTACAAGAAACGAGTGACACTTAGACAGAGGACAAGAGTCCTGATGTCAGAAATTGCACTGCTAAGAAACAACTGGGAGAAGAAACGCGCGATGATGCTACCTCCAAACTTCATCCTGAAGAAGGAGCGAGAATTGGAGGCTACGTGGACAAAGGTCCGACGCATCGACTGTGAGATCTCTCATCAGCTGGCCGCTGAAACCGTGTGGTTCTGTGAACATCGTGGGGTCAAAACCATCTACTTTGAGGACCTGCGATTCTTTCAACCTTCAGGTGGGTTCAGGACCCATAGTTGGAACCTGTCCACCAATCTGTGGGGACTAATCATCGAAGGTGTCAAATATCGCAGACAGGCATTGGGTCACAAGTTTGGGGGAGTCTGGACGGTGAACCCAGCAATGACGAGTCAGAAATGTCACCAATGTGGAAAGAAGGGAATCCGAGTAGAGAGTCCTGGTTCAATAGAAGAGAAGAGGGGTGGAGAGTTCTTCTACTGTTCCAGTTGTGAATCACGTCTTCATGCAGATGTGAACGCGGCCAGAAATATCCTAAAGATTCAAGTGAAGCCCACTGCTGTTGGTGGGCGGACAGCTTGATGTTCAAGTTTGTTCAAGAAACAATCAACTGTAAGAGAGAACGCTAATTTGTAAAATAAAAAAGTGGACCAGCCTAAATTAATAGGCTGGTTTCACATTATTCAGAGGGTTGTAAAACTCTCTATTGTTTTTGCATCTAATTTCTGAAGAACTTCTATGAGCAATAGTACTGCATTCTCAACATCATCGAAGTCAAGCATTCCATGATGAGAGTGAATGTAACGTGTAGGAATTCCAAGGAATAGTGACGGAGCACCCATTCCAGCAAGGTGAATAATTCCTGCATCAGTACCACCAGATTTCAAGAAGGCGGGTTGATGTTTGATGTCTTTCTCTTCAGCAATCTCAAGTACAAACCTACGAAGCCTTGGATTGGGTATCATAGAACCATCTCCAGCAGAGATAGCTACACCCTTACCCATCTTCTGAACAAGACCTTCAGCACCAGGAGAGTCACCTGAGATATCAACATCAAGTGCTAAACCAATGTCAGGCTTGATCATTTGGGATGCAGTTCTTGCACCTCTTAGACCAACTTCTTCTTGAGTTGTGGAGGCAAAGTAGACCTCGTTGGGGAGTGAGATGTTATTCTCAGAGATTCTCCTCAGCGCTTCGAGAACAATGAAGACACCAATTCTATCATCGAAAGCCTTCGCGACTCCGAGAGTAACTTCACGGGTTTCTTCTTTGGCATCTTTGTCATCATCCTTCTTCTCCTTTCTAGTTCGTTTGATAGTCCTGAAGATAGAATGAGGAACAGCAGGGTCGCCAACTCGGATACCTAGCTCTTTCACTTCATCAGCTGATGAACAACCAATATCGATGTACATTTTTTCTTTGGTAACCACTTTTGTTCTAGCCTCTGGAGGAAGAACGTGCGGTGGAGGAGCTCCAATTACCCCAATTATTTTCTTACCACCCTTGAAGGGACTGATTA
The DNA here is from genome assembly GCA_016840385.1 of Candidatus Thorarchaeota archaeon. Next base: position 24,670 of record JAEOSL010000009.1, read on the forward strand.
CAACTTCCTGTGTTAAGAGTGTTTGATCCCACCATCCACCAAGTTGGTGAAATGCAAGATATCCATCCTTTTTGATTTCAGTGATTACAAAACCAATCTCGTCGACGTGTCCTGCAAGCATGATCTTCGGGCCGCCTTCACCCTTTCGGAAGATAACGGAGCCTAAACCATCTTGAAGCACTTCATCGGCGTACTTCTTTCCGTATTCTTGAACTATCTTTTGAGCCTCGTGTTCGTGACCACTAGGTCCAAACGCATTACAAAGCTCCTCAAGGAGTTTCAAGTCAAGTTTCAAATCTGCCATGGAATTCACATCAAACTGATGATTCTAATGATTCAGGGACTTTTAGTCAAGCCTTTAGTCATTTTGGTAATAGCACTAAAGGAAAAATCAGAAGTGTTGAAGTGTGTTTTTTGCTAACTGGTAGAAAGCTTCCTCTACATTCTCACCTGTTAATGCACTGGTTTCAAGATATCCTGCGAGACCATGTTCCTCAACAAACTGGAGAGCCATCTCCTGAGTGATAATTCGGTGTTCAACAAGATCAACTTTGTTTGCCAGTAGAACGATTGGGATTCGTTCACCAAGTGCATCCTCGGTTTCTTTAATCCACTTTGGTAATTCAATCCAAGTACTCTTTCTAGTTGTATCAAAAACTAAGAGTGCTCCTTTGGAACCTCTATAGTAGCTCCCACGAATGAAATCAAATCGTTGTTGTCCTGCAAGGTCCCACACCAAAAGCTTGACGACAACATTGCGACCGTTTGCATGGTCTACGCTGACAGTCTTAACAGCAAATTGTGAACCGATGGTGACAATATATTCTTCTGAGAATTTGTGAGTCAGAAAACGATTGACAAGTGCGGTCTTTCCACTACCTCCGGCCCCAATCATAACGACCTTACGCATGTAGTCAAAACCGCCACTACTCAATTTTACATCACAACTTCTGCTATAGACCCTTCAAGTAACGTCACGGGGGATTATCTGCCTCGTTCCACCCATCGGCGTCCACCTTCAGATTCAATTTGTCTATATTTAGCCGTTTCTGGGTTCAATGCCTCACGATTCTTTCCAAAATCTGCCTGATTGAATAGTAGTTGGCGCGTTGACTTTTCACAGTGGCATCATTTTATATCAAGAATTTTCCGGTCATCATATGTTGTGAGGATAAGGATATGATCTTAGTGACCGTTAAGATGAGCGAGATATACGTAAACGGGCTTGACAAGCTGGTTGAGATTGGGATGTATCCATCCAGAAGTGAGGCAATCAGAGTTGCGATAAGAGACCTATTGCGTAGAGAACTCTGGCCGGAGAACGGAAGTCCGATTCTCAAGAAGCAAGATTCAGAGTAATTTGACTAAAATTTTGTGGACCCAAAACTCTTTAGTGCTTATGAGCAGCCAGAAGAATAATCAGCACGAAATCCGAGGAGGATTAGAAGTTTGAACATTAGAGTTTTCTTCAAAAGCGTAAAATTCGCTTTCCGCGCCAAGAAACGAGTTATTCCGTTCATGATGGTCTATGCCATTCTGTTCATAGTAGTGTCAGATGGGTATCTATCTGCAAATGGATTATGGTATATTCTGATGGCATTGATTGTTTCCAGTTTCTATGCTATTCTTATCTCTCAGTTTAGACGCAGAGATATGTCTGTCTTCAAATGTATAGGATGGTCAAATAATGATGTCATGTTATTAGTCATAGGAGAAGTAATTCTTGTAACAGTCGCATCTTTTCTGATCATGTTACAGATTAGTTTTGAGATAGTGGGCATTGTTACATACTTCAGTGTGAGTATGGCTCCTGGAACTTTACTGGCAATGATCCACGACTTCATTGTCATTGATGCGGTCCCACTATTCACGACATTTCTCATTGTACTCTCTATGCAGATACCAGGCCTGTTTATTGCTCAGAGACGTGCAATGTCAGTACCGCCAATGAAGGCCTTGAGGGAGGAATGATCAAATGGCACAACCAATCATTCAAGTTCAAGAAGCCAACAAAGAGTTTGGCAAAGGGAAGAATACTGTTGCAGCTCTCAAAGATGTCAATCTTGAGATCAACGCAGGAGAATTTGTAGCAATCGTAGGTCCAAGTGGCTGTGGTAAGAGTACACTACTGCATGTCATGGCTGGTCTAGAACAACCAACTGCAGGCAGGATTCTCCTTGATGGTGTTGATGTCACACTCATTAGTGAGAGAGACCTTCCAAAGGTCAGAATGCAGAAGGTTGGATTCGTATTCCAAGCATTCCTGCTAATTGAGGACCTGACAGCTTTTGAGAATGTACAATCAGTTCTCTGGCCAAGTGTCGATCACACAAAGGAGAAGCAAGAGGAGAAGGCTCTTGAAGTCCTTAGAGAGGTCGATATGCTTGAACGCCGAGACCACTTTCCACGACAGATGAGTGGTGGCGAACAGCAACGTATCGCTATTGCCAGAGCTCTGGTGAATGATCCGCCAATTCTATTTTGTGATGAACCCACCGGTAACTTGGATTCCAAGACTGGAGAGAACATCATGAAGATTATCGCTCAACTCAATCGTGAGAAAAACATGACCGTAGTTCTAGTCACTCACAATGAGGATCTGGTGAAATTTGCTAAGAGGACACTCCGGATGAAGGACGGAGTTCTCAGGTAGTTGTGAGTAACATGCAGCCGATGGATTGCGATAAGCATGAAAAGGCGGCTGAAAAACTTGCAAAAGATGGAAAGAACCTTGAAGCCACCAAGCTGTTTCAACAAGCAGCTAAATGTTGGACTAGATGGGAGTCTTTCTCCAAAGCAGCTCAGGCATATGAACGAGCATATGAGCATGGAATGCTAGCTTGCGAATATGCCGAAGCTGCTCTCATGATGACTGCTGCAGGTGCATCTTGGATTAAACATGGAGAACATGAAAAATTCGAGATAGATTGCCAAATTGCTGCTGAAGCATATGTTTCGGCTGCGGGTGCTGAAAAGGACCCACTTCTATTGTTGGATGGAGCTTATTGTGCAATAACAGGAGGCAACATTGACATGGCACGCTCCCTGATACATGCAGTCATTGAAACTACAAAGGGAGAAGTAACTGGGTTAATCGATTTGGCTTTGATGCTTACAGAGTATCGTTTTGGCGATGCTCACAAAATGATCGAGTCCATTCTTGCAGATGAACTGGATAGAGAACATCTTGGCAAAATCAGACGATCATTCGAATTAGTGCTTGCAGGTTTCATAAGAACTTCACTTGAATCAGAGGCGGCCATAACACTGGCAAGTCTGGAAGAGAGTACGGGTCTCACAAGAAAGAGTTTGAAACGGACTGTTTCTAGTGCAATTGAAAAAGGATACATCCCTGCATATTACGATGAAGAAACAGATGAACTTGTGATTGATAGCGATAGATTCGATGTAGATGCTCTAGAGGCAAGAAAAGGACCTATTCTAAGCAGAGATCTCGAGGACCCGGGAGCATGGGACATGGAACTTGATGATGATTGACTCAAAAAATCAAGTGCATCCCCTAGAAAACGTTTTATTGACCATTGCAGACAGTCACAACTGCCCGCCCGCAATCCGTAATACGCTATGGTGAATCTTATGTCAGAAGGGCTGAAATGGTTTCAATGTCCAGTGTGTAAGGAATCAATACATTGGAAGCTACCCGAGGACGATTTGAAGAAAGTCAAGAGATTTCCAGCACCAATAGTGATTCACCATAAAGATCACTACCTGATTTGTTATCTAGATAGTCATTATCAGCTGGCTGATACTGAGATAGCAACTTCTTTTGTTGAAGGAAAATCCAAAGATTGATGAAACACGTTCTATCTATTCTATCCCGTTGTCCATTGCCCATTCTAGTACTCTAGAGGCTTGCGCACTTGCCATTCCCCAAGACCTGAGATTTAGAACGAGGTTACGTATTCCTGTAATCCAATCTTCCAATAGGTCCTTGATTCGTAGTTTGATTGTATGATCCTCAGTGTCTCTGTACACTGGTAGTATCTTATCGACAAGACTCTGGGAGAGAACCAGAATTGTTTCAAGTCTGGCTATCCACTCTTCTCGCGGTAGGCCAGATAGAGTCTGTGCTACAGATAGATGATAATCATATTGGGCAGTATAGTATCGCAAGCGCCATGAGAGAAATTCAATGAAAACTGTCTTGTGGGCCGTAGAAGGTGCAGTCTTGATCAATAGACTTAGGAAGCGTTGGGTCATTTCATCAGCTGACTGGCTTGCATCATAGTAAAGAGCCATTGCCTTCTGGTATTCTTCTCCAACTAGATGTTCATTTGCACTGCTTACCGCACTCTTGAAACGAGTGAGAAGCGCTCGAGTAGAATCACCATCAACTTCTTCCAAACCAGTTTTCACCTCCACTACTTGCTACGAAGAAACCATCAAACAATCGTCGCACGATTTTGATTATTTGATAATTCTATCTATCACTCAGACGATATTCTTGACTTTTGTTTCAATATGATGTTTTGTGGTCTCTATTGAACATGTCAGAAAGGAGGGGTATTTTGTATCTTGTATTCTTCTGATGCATGCGTCCAATTCAGGAACTCATCACTTGGAGGATGGTCGTGATAGAGCTGTTTTCTATCAGATTCCAGGCACTGTTCCTCCTTTCCAGCCAACTCAGCCATTGTTAATAGAGAATTTCCAGACTCCATACTTACATTGAGAACGGGTTTGACCCATTCACTCCAATTATCGCCTCGCATGTTGTGATGATCAACAACAAGGGTAGGAATCGATACTGCAAGATTTGACAAACAGAACATTGCTGATTGGATTTCTCCCTTACTAATTTGGGAAAGGTATAATGGAGGACCCCCGATTATTGCAAGTTCAGGTTCTATTTTGAGAATATATGATAGGGATTCTTTTGATATAGGACCCTGAATATCTGGTGCGAAGAGAAATCGCGTACCTGAGTGCTCAATTATGGTGGAAAGGACAAATCCGAGTTTACTACCATTTGGTCCATGGGGGAGAGGATGAGAGTATGTAATTGTCGTATCTCCGAAGTTTAAGCTTCTGCCATCAACCCACTGTATCTCTTCAGCGAGTGGTTTGACATCTTTCAGAAAATAATAAGCTCGACGTCGCTGTGAAGGATTAATATTCTCCCGGTTATCTTTTGCATAGATTATTTTTCCAGTGACCAGTTCTTTTCGCTCATCACTAGTACTTAGGTTATACAGAGAGTTGTGAAATCCTGGGCGAATATGATCATAGTGATAGTGTGAGATGGACAGTATAGAAGCTTCCTTCGTGTATGCATGAATTTCATCAAGAGCTGTTCGGAGGGCCTGGTACTCTAGTGGATGCGGCTCAAGACCGTATCTCTTTGCAAGTGCTGCAGATGGATCTAGTAAAATCGAGATGTCAGGAGTTCTTACCATTGTGCAAAGAGACCTTACACCTAAACTCTCTGCGGCTATTGGTATTATTTCGATTTCATTGAGATGCATTATCTGGCTCCCTATAGTATACTAGGTGGTATCCTTTATCATCATGTTGCAATTCAACTTCATGAACGGAGGGTTTCTCATTTGCCTCCAAAAATCGTTGAAACATCTCATAGTCAGACGGCAAGAATAGATTCTTCTTCTCGTGAATTTCATCCAAAGAAAATAGTCCAAGGTCTCCCTCACGATGGTTCTGTGAAAAATCACTAATCGTGGCATGACCAATAAAGATTAGAAATTGGGAGAGAAGGTTTCCTTCAGCATCAACGAGTCGCTCTGATACAAGACCACGATAATTATAATCGTCGACATTTTGTGCTCCTGTTTCTTCCATAACCTCTCGAATGGCAGCCTCTGTGATATGTTCACCAACCTTGACTTTCCCACCAACCATACTCCAAAGTCCTTCATATGGAGGATTCTTTCGTTGGATGAAGAGGTAGCGATTCTGGCAGGAGAGTATAGTAATGACTATTGGTACTATCTTTGACATTGGCAACACCTGTGATATCGACTATTCTCTCCATGATGATTCTCTGCTTTAAACTCTAAGGCCAACATTCATAGGATGCTCAGTAGAATGAAAGATGGGTATTTGATTGTCGGACCTATTGCCTGATTCTATCAGAGCGCAAGTGCTTGCTAGGATTACTCCGAGTCAGGAAGAGATAGACCTACAAACCAGAATTATTGAGCAACTAAGTGAAACATTACTTAGCAAAGGTGAAACAACAGATTTTCAATATTCATTTATCTCTGCAGAAGGGTCGACTGGAAAGAAACAAACACAGCTCAAAGGTGCTGCAGATATCGACCTATTCGTAGCATTGAAACCTGAATGTTACCCAGATCGAAATACTCTCAATGACCTCATGGAACGTCTTGTTTCCGAATGGTTCGAACCAGCAGTAAAGAATCTCAAAGTCACAGATGTACAGAGGGCATTCTCGCAGCACCCATTTCTATCTCTAAGAATGGATGGAATAGATGTTGACATTCTTGGTTGCTTTGACATTGATGCAAATACTCTCGCAGAAGATGGACCAATAACCGCTGTAGATAGAACGGTGCATCACACCTCATATGTTGCAAACCAAATGACGGAGAAGAAAAGAGAGGATGCAAGGATTCTGAAATCATTTGTACGGGCATGCCATGCATATGGTGATACCTGTGCAGTAGGGAGAATGGGACTTACAGGAGTCACATTGGAATTAATAGTTCTAATCAAATCCAATCTGAAATCAGCATTTAATGCACTTAGAAACTTAGATTCGGAACCAATTGATCCGCAAGCTCGTACTCTGGAGGACCTTAGAAAGATCCCTTCATTTCGTGATGACCAATTATTCCTGATCGACCCAACGGATAACAGAAGAAATATGGCATCAAGTTTCAGTCCCAGGTCATATAGATGGGTACAATACAAAATTGATAGACTGAGAGAAGATTTGGTGAACAAAGATAACAAAACAATAATCGATTCCGTTATAGAATCACCAATTCCAAGTAGCAATCTACCAGCATGGATTGACAAACATACTATTGTTCAAGAGTTCCAATCAATGGGTAAGGTGCACTATACCATACTTCGTGATAAGCTGCACAAGCTTGCTAGAAAAGCAACATTAGAAATGAGCTTGGAAAGAACAGGAGAACCTCGTTTTTGGGAGATTCTAACTGAAGTTCATTTTGAAAACGACAGATATGCACTTGGAATGCTTGTAGAATCCCCGATCATATCCAATACATTTGACAGAAAAGGACCCCCAATAGCACTGAAGGATGCTGCTGCAAAATTCCGAGAAGCTCATTCCGATACGGTCTTTGAGTTAGATGGTTTTCTCTTTATCAGAGAGAACCGAGAGTGGATCAATGCCTTAGAATTGTTCATGAATATTATAGATAATAATCCCATTGATGGACTGGAGATTCAGGCTAATAAAACGAAACTAAGCAACCAGATACTACATGTACTCCATGATTTGGTCCTTCCAATTGAACCAGAGTTCAAAGAGCGAATAACAAGAGTTAAGGATGAAGAGAAGAACTCTTCATCGTGATTCCCTTGGTAAAGGATAAGATTGCGTTCATTTCACATCCGAAAGCTAGTTTACATCGGATGCCATTTCCTAAACCTCATCTCGAGTCCTTCGAGAATCCTCTACGTTATCAGATGGCAGAGAGGTATCTTGAACAGAGTGGGATACTTTCAGAATTGGTCAGAGTGAAAGCACCAAGGGCCACATTGAAAGATCCACTGCTTGTACACTCTCCATATCTTGTTGATACGGTAGAATTGATGTCAGAGATAGGTAGTGGCCAACTTGGAGAGGCAGCATATGCAAGTCCAGACCTAATCCGTACTGCACTTCTCACTGTAGGTGGATCAATGAAGGGAGTGGATATGGTTCTATCTGGAGATGTGAACCATGCATTCGTTTTGATGAGACCTCCCGGACATCATGCTACAACATCAAATCCAATGGGATTGTGTTATTTCAACAATGTAGCCATAGCTACCAAACATGCCCTTCAGGATGAAACTATTCAACGAGTATCAATCATTGATTTTGACGACCATCATGGTAATGGAACGTCAGAAATCTTCTACACCCATCCTGATGTTCAGTATATCTCATTTCACGAATACGACTTTGAGAATTTTGGGCTTGGACATTATGATGAGTTGGGATATGGTGAAGGAAAGGGTACAAACATCAATATCCCATTGTTAGAGACCTCACCAGATGTATCCTATGAATCAGCAATTGATAGAATCATGCTACCTGCATTGAAATCGTTCAAACCAGATCTGATTATGGTTTCAGCTGGATATGATGCACACTATGCAGACCCTGTCGGAAACATGGATATTGATTCGAGAACATATTGGAGATTTGGTAGTGAGATTGGAAAATCTGTCAAAACCACAAATGCCAGAGGTTCAGTATGGGTTTTGGAAGGGGGTTACAATCCCTTCGCGATTGGACCATCAATTCAGGCAAGTCTTGAAGGATTAGCGGGAAACACACCACCAGTTCTAGAAGACCAAATCGAGAGAGAAGTTAACAAACTCATTGTAGATTCAAATGATGAGATAATTGGAAAAGTTCTGGAAACCATCAAACCATTCTTGAAGAAATAGGCAATTCTTGCGTAGCATCCACAACGTTTTAAGGATACCAGCCCAGCGAGCTGATAATCAGTCATGGTGGAACTGAAAATTGGCAAAGAAAAGAAAATCTGGTGGCCGCAGCAAAGGCGGACACGGTAGAAGCAAGAGTGTACAATGTACCAAATGTGGTCGAATGGTACCCTCTGACAAAGCGAAGAAATATACCAAGAGGGTTTCATCTGTTGATCCCCAATTGGCAAGAGAACTTAGAGCGAGTGGTAGCTACATTCAGACTCGTAGAGTCACAGCATACTATTGTGTGAGTTGTGCTGTACACTCTGGCAAGGTACAAATCAGACAAGGATCTGAGAGAAAGACTGTACCTAGTCGTCGTCGATATTAACTGAAACTCAGCATGTTCGCTCTCAAGGTCCAAATCAAGAGACCAAACGTTTGAACCCTTACCTAGATGGTATGCCAAATGCCACATTCCACAAAGTTACGATTCATCCAGATTCTCCCTGATGTTTCAGCATCGGGAGATTTCATTTTGAAAGACCTACCAGGGTCTGGAAAGCGTATCGATGTACTATGTCGAGTTCTCTCATCAAGTTTTGAGTGGGGACCAAATACGTGGATGAAAGAACAAATCGAAGTGGTTGCAGTTATCGGGAACTCTGTAATCTTACGTTTTCGATTGCCTGAAGATCTACCTTCAGGAGAGAAAGCTTGGGCGCAAGTTCTCAAAGAGTCCCTCAAAGGAAACCCACCAGACTATGTACATGTATCTGAAGGAAATCTGGAAAATGTAATCAGAGAGTTCAATGATTCCGCATCGTCCAATCTTTGGTTGCTTCACGAAGAAGGAGAAGAACTTAGTTTACAAGAAATAGCTAGTTCAGGAAGCGACAACAGTTTTATGCTCGGAGACCATAGAGGCTTTAATTCCCAAACTGAGGAACTGATTTCAAAATTTGCCCTGCGAAAGGTTTCTTTGGGGGATATCAGCTATCTAAGCAGCCACTGTGTAGCTCGTATCATATCGGAGTTTGAAAGGAAGGACAAATGATGTCAGACGTTGAAGACGGTCAACCAAAAGCCATGAACAGACTTGTGAACAAGCTGACCAAAGAAATGCTCTGGATGTACATTCTCAGACTTCTGCAGGAGCGTCCTCACTACGGATACGAAATCAAGCAGTTGATTCAAGATAGATTCGGATTTTCACCAGCTACGGTAAGCGGTTATGCCATCATTTACAGACTCATCAAAGATGGACTCATTGAGGAACAGCGCACTAGTGACTCCCCAAGAAAATACTATGCTATTACGGATAAGGGCGATAGCGCTATGTCTGAAGCAAAACAGTTCCTTACAAAAACCGTGAATCTAGTATTTGATAAAACTGGATAGTTTCTACATTATCGTGTTTCGATATCAAGTGCGATCGTATTTGCTTTTTCTAGAACTTCAGTAGGATTCAGATTAATATCAGGTCTAATATCTGGATCCAAAAATGTAACTACAGATGTACCGAGTGCAGCACAGCTAGAGGGTATGTAGTCGTTTAGTAATCCAAAAGCAAACCCACCTAGAAATGCAGAACTCACATCCATAAGTTCACACACTTTTGATGATTGAGAAGGTATGATACTGAATTTCTTACCATCAAAAAGAAGACTACCTTGTGAATCAAGGGCTATTACACAATGATCTGCTATTGAATCCACAATGATCTCAGCTGCAACAAAGGGATCTGATTCTCCAGTTATTAGAAAGGCGTCCCGCTCACTAGGAATTATGTAATCAATGAATGAACGAGTTTTGCTTGCTACATATAATTCAGAGATTACGGATAGTTTACGATTCTCATCTACGGTACGAAGTTGGGGGTCAAGTAGAATCACTGCATCAGATGAATTACATATCCATTCAACCAGTTCTGCATCAATCTCCTGTAGTAAAGGGCACAGGGCAATGATTTTTGCGGACAAGAATTCCTCAGGGATTTCACGGATTCCAATAGACTTTGGGACACCAAGAACACTGGATATCACTGGTTCCTGATCATCATAACATTCAATTTCGAAACCCCCGGTTTCTGGAGAGTCGATTGCAAAGTATTCGGGGATACCGTATCTATTGATATCATTGACAAACAGTGTTTTAAATTCAGAACTAATCGAACCTATGAAAACCATGTTCTCTATTCCGAGTTTTGAAGCAGTGAGTGCAGTAGTTAAAGCCGGTCCAGCTAGTGTGCGGCTAGCTCTTTTCACCGAATTATGTGTTATCCAATCGAAAGATGGACAACCAATTACTGCTAAATCATACATCCAGCTAAACACCCTGTTCTGATGCTAAAATGATTTTGTGAGCGTACAAGAGTCTCTGTGCAACTGTGATGTGCGAAAGGACTCCAACTATGACAATACATAGAGTAAGTATGTTGGTTATGTCTAATGCAACAAAGATGTCCATGAGAAATGGAATATAGCCAAGAGCATCCATCCAGATGTTTGTAGTTGGTAGGGCTAGCAGAAGAATGCCAGATATCTGCAGAATCAGCTTTTCTTGTCGTTCTGCAATTCCAACAGTGCAACTCTCCATTCCACCAACAGACTCAGCTTTAGCACGACTGAAACTCGCCATAATCATTCCGAACAGTGTGAAGAATCCCCAGAACCAAGGAATGAAACTATCACCTGCAGTATAAGGCCACCATGTAATTGCCACTGCACCTACGGGTCCCATCATTAGACCAAGCATGAAGAGATATTCTGCATATCTATCAAGAGTGTGGTCAAAGGTAGCGCCAAACTTTGATCCAAGTCCTGCGGCTCGTGCAACAGCACCATCAAACATATCCAAAACAACAGTGAGTATCAGAAAAGCCAAACCTAGTAAGAGGTCTCCAGTGAAAAATATCCAAGCGGTGATAAGAGCCACAACTACAGTTAGTCCAGTAATCATGTTGGGAGTGATTCCAGTTTTTGCAATAGCACCTCCAACCGGCATCATTACACGCTGATATCTTTCTCTAAGGCTTCCTAGCATGGTTCAGAACTCCAGACCTGTAGATTCGCGTCGCCGAAAGGTGACGTGTTAATAAACGTGTTGAGGACTTTGCTTTTGGATAGAAATTGAGCTCTACAACACACTTCGAATGCGTTCTAGAACCCAATCATTTCCAAGTAGCTTGAGAAACGGGCCTAGTCGAGGACCAGATTTCCTTGAGATCAGTATTCGGTAGAGCAATAGGAAAGCTCGTTTTGGTTTGATGTCGACTTCTCTAGCCGTATTGAATATAGATGATTGAATTTCATCTTCATCTAATTCATCAATATGAAGAACCTCAACCAATTTTGACAAGAAGCGCTTATCGTCATCTGTGAAGGTTGAAATAATTTCATCGGGCACGTTATCTGGAACCTCAACTTTATCACGTTCACTACCAAATTCTTTGACCCAGGCAAGAGACCTCGATAGCCTTGTGGGTATCAATGCCTTGACGTCAGGGGAGATTTCGGTTAGATTATGTTGTTTCATCAACACTTCGTAGCATCGCTCTAGAATTGTTTCTTCACTTAGTATCCCTTGTAATTGCGAAGTCACTGTAGCAAATTTGAACGAGAGTTTTGGAATGTACACTTCACTCACTGGGCGTACCTCGGTATTGGGATAAAGTACCTTAGCAAAGTCCTGTTTCTCACTATCCACATCATCAAGTCCATAGTAATTTCGCTCGAACGTTTCATAGATGTCAACCAAATCTGGAATCAAGTCAGTTTGAACGTTGTTTGCTCGTTCGAGATCTGTTCTAAGTACCATGTATCTGAATAACTCTGGGGGTGCAATATTCAACCATGATCGTGGAGTGAAAACATTGCCTTTCGATGTGCCCATATCACTACCAGCAAGACGAACCCATTCAAAGGGAACTTTGACAGGTCCAGCCCAACCAAAGACGCGTCGCGACATCTCCAGACCAGTATCGTATGATCCACCCTTAACAGCATGATCTTTGCCAGCAGGTTCGACTGTGGTTTGCATCACATACCATTTTGCAGGCCAGTCTACTCGCCAGGATAATTTCATTCTTAGTTTGTCAAATTTTGTAGTTTCAGAATGGCCACAGTGTGCACATTCGTAAGAAACCTCATCATCTTCTTGATTATATGCGGTTACTCGATTTGGTACTATTGAACCCTTTCCACCAGATTGTATTCGACCACATTCTGGGCATATCACTGAAGCTGGGTACCATGTCTTCATTGATTCGATATAATCCGACTTTTGTTTTTCACCAAAGTCACGTGCTACATATTCAATCAGTATCTCTCGGATAGTTTCAGTATTCACTAGGCAAGTACGAACAGCATCAAGCATCTCTTTTGTTTTGTAAAGTTCTGACTGCAATACAATCTCAGGGTCTGCTCCAAATTCTGGAAATGCTTCAGCAAGCTCACTTGTCCAATGTGCACCCAGGCTCTCACAACATCCATGTGGGTCAGGAGCATCTGAATATGGAACACCCATGTACTCGTCAGGTGACAGTGTAAGACTAGGTGGGAATGAGCGAATTGGATCATAATCATCAGAGATGAACACGGTTTTTGCTTGTTTTCCAGCAGCTTGAAGTTCTCGCTTTATGACGTCTGCGATGATAATCTCTTTCATGAATCCAATATGGACACTGCCGCTCATGCTTTTTCCAGTCACGATTAGATATTGCTCTGGATCTCGTTCCAGTACTTCATCAACTAAATCTCGAATCCAGTGGATTGAGAATTCTTCTTGAGGTTCTTCAGACGTCATCAAATATTCCTCAGATTAGTTCGGGGCAGGAGTCTAAAGAATATTGCTCAAGATGTGTACGATGAGAATGAAATAGAAACTAAGTAATGCCTTATTGCTTCGTATCATTCTTTCAAACATATGAACGAAGAATCTTTGGGCGACTTGATTGATCGCAGTGCTAGTCTTATCGGGAGAGCTGAAAACGCAAAAGGAGGAGCTGTTGTCATCTTGGGAAGTCAAGAGGTGATCTATATCCGAAGCGTATCTTCTTGGGATGATGAGATTGTAGGAAAACAAGTTATCATCAAAGGGATTGTACGATTAGAGAAGTACATCCCCAACCCCGAAGTATCTAAAGATGGTGCCATAAGCCAAGGAGCAATCGGTTCCCAGTATGTACTGGATGATGCTCAATGGCGTTTAGCATAGACTACTCCAAACATCTCAGCTATTAGACTCAAGACGAGAATTCTGATACCCTGAGATCATTCCGCGTCATGAAGAATACATAGACGGGGATAGATGCAAGAAATATCACTGCAAGAATTGAGATGAAGATAGTAATGATAGATGCTGGAAGGTAGGCTAGTGTGGGAACAGCAGCCTCAGGTATGAGTGTATAGATACTTAGAAGAGCCGCCACAAATAATGCGGGTAGTCCTGATTTAATACCCATGTCCAATCCCTCTGCAATCATCACTTTTGCAATGAATGATGGTTTTGCTCCAATCGAACGCATAATGACGTAGTCTCTAAGTCTTCCAAAAACTGATACTAGTAAATAATTCAAAAGACCAAGAAAGGCACTGACCAAAGCCATTATTGCTAATGGGTTCAATAGAATCCAAATTGTGTGGATGACATCAATATTTTCATTTAGAACAGTTTCTTGTCGAAAAATGTCAAATCCATAACTCTGAGCAAGAGATTCAATCGATGAAATTACAGCTTCATCATAGTAATCAAGCTGGACCAGAGCTAAATTGGTTCCAGTTACACCCATAGCACTCTGCAAAATGGATTTATCCATAAGTGCCAGCATTCCACCATTCAGTGTATCAAACGCATAAGCACTAACAGATAGAGAGTGTCCTTGAAAGCCTAAAGATTGCACAAGAGGATCTTCAAACATTTCTGTAGCTAAAGTTCCTCCAATCCATACCGAGGTGCTATTTGTTCTGATCCCTTCAAAATACCAATCCGATATGGTAGATTCCCAGTCCACACCTACAAGAAGTGCTGAATCTTCGCGTCCTTCCCCGATGAGAGTATAATCGTTTATCAAGTCGTTCCAGATAATCCCATCTCCTTCTTGCACATCTGAATATACAACAAGACGTGATTCGACAACAACAACCCCAAGTACATCTTCTAATTCAGCTAAGAGGGTTGTGTTGATCAAATGAGCAGATTCTAGGAAATCAAACGATTCGTTTAGAGGGGTTCCGTATGGAGAATATGCATCATAATATTGGTCCAATAGTGCAGAGTTGCCCACAGCGATTACATTGGTTCCCATTGACCGCATCAAATAGGAACGTGATGTTGTTTCTACTACACCACCTCCCATCCAGAGGAGAGATGCAATTGTGAAGCTTAGAAACAAGGCGATCATAGTTCTCCGAGTACCACGAACTCTTCGACCAGTCCCTTTTGCTGCAATACGAAAAGCTAATCCAAAACTATCGAGAAAACCCGCTTTGGTAACCTTAGTACCAACATCGGGATTAAGAGCAAGTGAAGGAGATTCTTGAACAGCATCGTAGATGGGTTTCTGTGAAGAATAGTAACCAGCAAATATGTAGATTGCAGCTAATAGTCCGATTTGAATGAACGGAAAGTCCATCGTAAATTGAACATTTGTTAGATAGGAAGATAGCCAAACCATTCCGAGCATATAGAATAGAGTACCAAAAGTTATCCCAAGAGTAACACTCGCAAGAAGTAGAATTACTGATTGAGCCATAAAGAAGTCGAAGATAGTATCCAATGTCGTTCCTACTGCCTTCATTAATCCAATATCGCGGCGGCGTGTAACCATCTCCAAAGACACGGTAGACGAAACTACGACAACCCCCAGTACAAAGACAAGTAGAAGTACAAACCAGACGAAGGTTGAGAAGAACATTCCCATGGAATTGGTGAGAGTACCAGTTACCGAATACACCGAAACATCAAGAAGCACATTTCCAAATAGAATGATAAAGGTCGTAGAAGCTACTATGCTAGTCAAAGAGAACAGTACAAGTGTAGACCTGAATGGACGTCTTTTTAGATCCTTTGAAGCATAGGTTTCTAGTTCAGACATCTTCGCTTAACTCTCCCGCATCCATCTTGAATCGACGAATACCTGGCTGTTTGATTATCCCTTGGTCATGGGTCATTACAATAACTGCCTTTCCCATCTTATTTAGTTCAATTAGGAGGTCACGAACCATCTGACCGCTGTCACCATCAAGATTCGCTGTTGGCTCATCCGCAAGGATAATCGGAGGATCATTAGCCATTGCTCTAGCAATTGCAACCCTTTGTTGTTCTCCTGAGCTTAGCTGCCAAGGAAGATGATCTGCACGATGTTCCATTTTGACTCGTTCAAGTAGCTTGATTGCTTCATCTTTCAGTTTTGAATGGCTCTTGTCTGAAAGCTGCATTGGAAACCTTACATTCTCTACTGCAGTCAATGTAGATATCAGATTGTAGCTTTGGAATATGAACCCAGTATTGCTCAATCGGAAAGAGGATCTGAATGCTTCATCATAGTCGTTGATTGGCACATCCATTACGTAGACCCGGCCGGAAGAGCTCAAATCAATGGCCCCGATGATATTGAGAAGTGTCGTCTTTCCAGAGCCAGAATGACCAGCAATGACAATAAACTCACCAGGTTTTACTTCTAGGTTTACATTGCGCAGAGCCGCTATCTCCTTACGTCCAGCTTTGTAGGCTCGAGAAACATCGTTTAATTTCACTGCGAATTTTATTTCCCCAAAATCCTCAACATCGATGTCATCACGAGTATAGTCTACAGCATCTAAGTATTCATCATCAGCCATTCAGTTTCACCTGTGAAAAAACTTGAATCTCAGTAAATGTGTCTGTGAAGACCTCTACCCATCTTGAAGATAAGGATAGAGGTCGACCAGTTTTTGTACTATAGACTACAGCCTGTTATGCTAAAATATCTGAGGTGGTCAACGTGGTACGAGCCCAATCAGTAAGTATGACCGGTTTCTCCCGTCCAAAGACCTTGATAGATCTCAGTATATCAGCTTTCAGAAGACTACTAGTGTAGTAAGATATCAGACTCTTATCTACATCGAGGTCTCTACTGATCTCAGCCTGTGTTGTCTGACCATTCTTCATGCACTCAGTTAGGATTGAACCTACAGTGGGATTACGTGCAAGGGCTGTCAGTAGAAGAACTCGCTCTTCAGTTGAATAACCTGGAAGGAAGATGTGTCGCACATTTCCAGCTCGAAGTGATACGATTTCACCGTCATTCTCAAGATTCTTCAAGTGATATTGAAGAGCACCCATTGCACATCCAATCGTTCGATGAAGTTCA
Source organism: Candidatus Thorarchaeota archaeon (assembly GCA_016840385.1). Next base: position 41,636 of record JAEOSL010000009.1, read on the forward strand.
CGAAGATGTACACCAGGATTAGCAGCAACCTCATCTGCGATTCTATCACGCAGTTTGAGAACGCGTTTATCCTTTGTACGTTCTAACGAAATTGTTCCTATGATCAGTGCAACAAAGCCTAAGTCTAGGGATTTAGTCATCCAGCTAGTCCACAAACTGTTCGTTCCCATACCAGACCATGCAATTGCATCAGCTGTTATGTTAACGAGTTCTGTGCTAACTATTGATAGTGTATATCCTAATTCGAAAGTTCCTAAATCAAGAGCGGCTTGGTTATCGTTTGCTGCATCAGGAATAGCCTGTGCAATAAGATTCAAACCACCATACCCAGAACTAGACAGAGCTACACCAATAAGACCCCAAGTGATTAGCATGAATGATAATCCGATAAGGATTCGTTTAGTCCATTGGCTGCTCATATGTTTTCTACCACCAAGAACCCTAATAGTCTTTGGTAGTTAAGCAAATGGATTGTTGAAGGGTTGCACTACTGCACCAAACTTATCCAAAGTTGGACACTCCGTAGATGTTCATTTAACTAGTCTTGTAGGTCCTTAAATACGCTGAAGAGGATTATCAGCTGTGGAGAAACTCTGAAACGAGAGCCAAGTTTTGGAATCACTCTACCGTCGCCGCCAGTTGGACGGGACGTTAAACGCCCGTGGAGGGGATGTAAGACGTCTTCGTGGATCTTCTTAGATTCACTAGATGCAACCTCGATGAAGCAGGAACCGAACATCAGTCCTGGATTAAATATCCAAGATTGGGTAAGATTCGGGCAACGGTTGCACTACTGGGTTCCACCACGTGGAGGATAGGTCATTGTAATCTTGAAAGTGCATGTTTTTGCACCCATGGACATACAAGTATCCTCTTCAACGATTAATTTCTCGTACTCTATTCGATTGAAGTCAGTGAGGTATTCAAGAACTGCTTCGATGAATCCTTTCAAGAAATGACAGGAGGCGTCTTCTGCATCAAAACCTGAAGAATATGGATTATCTTCAATTTCAATTATTGCTTCCTCGTCAAGCCATAGTTTGTACAGTTTAGCAATTTTGATTTCACCAAAAGGTACAATCAATGTTTCCAAGGCCATTTTGATGAATTCGACTATACCCTTGAAGTCACCAGGAGGTTTCTGTTTTCCAACTTTGAAATACTCTCTCTGTGCTTCAAGACCTGCAAGCCTTCCAGCAGAATAGTAAAGGTCACGTACACGATCCGGGAACATGACTGCAATTCTACTACCAATTTTGTTCCAAGTTTTACCAAAAAACGCTACCATCAGATCGCGGTCTTTCAGCTTGCCTTGCCACCATGGAAGCACCTTATCCTGCTTTGACATTTGATTATCCCCAATATAATTGAATTTGTGTAAATGTGCGTTAAGTGCTTTGTTGTGATATTCTATCCCAGGCGTACATTCCAAGTGCATACTTCTGCACCTGTTGCACGACTCATCTCTTGAAACACTTTGGCATCTACACCCTTAAACTCGAGTATTGTTTCGAGTATACCACTAAATATCTCACAGTAACCAAAGCCCCTCATCCCTTCTAGGCTAACCTCTTGACACCATACACACGCTTTATCACTTATTCTAACAGAGCCTCGTGCAGTTTTCATATCAACATCATCTGGTTTCTTACCATAGAGAATCCTGTAGACTACATCAATAAGCTTTGAAACATCTTCACGAGTGGTTACGCTGTCTTTGGTTTTCTCCACAATCTCCGTATTGAGATAGATCTGTTGACCAATCTCATGTCCTAGATCGCGAAGTTTCTGGTTAGCTTCATCGATATTGGAAGTTTCTGAAAGAATCTTGTCAACATAATGAGCATAGAAACTTAGTAACAATGGATTATCTATCTTGGGCATTGATTATGACCTCATTGAAATTATTTGATTGTTCGACCGATCATCTTCAAACCGGATTTTCTGTATTTTGCTAGAGTTTGCATTATTTTGGGCATTGGCAAACTAGTAGCTTCTGCAATCTGTTCGGGAGTATTCTTACCATCACACAATCGGATGATGGCTATATCATCACCTGAAACTTTGCCAAGGTCACCCTCAAACTTGGGGCATTTCACATATCTGCCCATGGATCCAGCACCACCTGATTCTGTACTATCATCCGAACCTTCAGCAGTTCTTGGTACTACGATGATACCTCGTACTGCACACCATTTCAACAGGTCAATTACTCGATCGGTAGGTTGGAACATTGAGTCTGCAATTTTCTCTACACTAAGTGCTCCATCAACAAGCATCAAAACATCAAAACCAAAATTACGATGTGCTGTTTTCATTTCAGAATTAAGCTCTGAATCTAAGGTTAGTGATGTCGAATATTGAGGACCCCTTTCGGGAATCGTAGATGATGATACGTTGAAGTCTTTGGGAGCTAATTCCTCTACGGGGGCACTTACAACCTTAGGAGCTGTGTCAGGAGTATCTGGAGCAGCAGGAGTTTCTTCAACAGCAGAGGCGTTGATAGCTATACTATCAAGAACTTGAAGATTTTCTTCTGAAGACTCCTCAAATTCTTCTGGTGGAGGTGGAAGCTCAATTCCTTCAAGTAAACGAAGGACATTCTTGGTTTTTGCTATAGCTAGACCCAACTGGAGCTCAGGCACATAAAGAACTGTAAGAATCCAATTTTCATCGACTGGAGATAGAACTACTAGACCCTTGTCTGTATCAATAGTCATGAGGCGTAGGTCTTTCTTGTAAAGTTTGATACTATCCTTCACTCTTGGAAAGAGATCGTCAGGAAAAGCAAAGCTGACGAATGGACGGCCAACTTTTGTCATCAGTGAATAACCGAGAACCTGATCATCAAATCTAAGCTTTGATAGAGCTCGCTCTAAATCTTTGGAAGACATCTTTGTACACCTCACGCCTAGTAGTGAAACCACTTCCAGCCCGTTCAAGCTCTTTTTCTCAAAGTCTTAAGAAAAGCGTTGCGGTGATGGTCTCAAATCTCCATACGATGATTATTCGAAAACTGTTAAGAGGAGAATGGGTTTCACAATGTAATGAGACATTCTGAGGAGATAGAATGAGAAATTTGCTTGCTGGAATCATCAGTGTCTTGATTGGATCCACAATATTAGTGGTTTTGATTAATCTTTCAGAACCGTCATATCTTTGGCCATACAATGTGATATGGTTCCTTCTTAGTGGGAGTGATGCTCTCAGATTGTCCCTTGATGGATTCTTCAATCCCAGTACGTCATTGGGATACATTCTCTCCTGGATAGTCATTGGAGTGGTTATAGGGTTATTTTCGAAAAAGGGTTGGAATACTGTTCGATCGGTACTCTGGGCAGGATTAATTCTTGGCATTCTATCTCTAGCTTCAGTACTATTACTTACTGCGGGATACTGGGAATCACCCACGAGGAACATCGATTTATTGTATCACTTTGTTGGTTGTGCAATTATATCACTATGTGCCATTCCCAGTGCAGTTCCGATTACATTCATCATTGAAAGAGTAAGGAAACAAGCTGAGGCACCAATTCCTGAAAAGATTGAAACAACTTGCGATTGTGGTGCTGTGTTTAAATCAAATCCACTGATATGCTCAGAATGTGGGAAACAACTACGGGATGATTGATTCTAGCGGTCTCTAGTAATGCCGCCACCCAGGATACCACCTATTACACAAGCAATGCAAGGATAGATAGCTCCTTCGAGAGCAACTTGCATCAGCAGTAGAGAACCGGTTCCAAATATTGCAGCTATGTCAAATCCAGGGGATATCATGACGAATAATAACCATGTGAGAATAGCTCCGAGAATTGCTGCAAAAACTGCAGAGAGAATTCCTGGGAGAAAGTCCTTTGACATTAGACCAGCAATTAGACCTCCAGTCCCCCAAGCAAGAAACATCAATACAGAGGCACCACCAGCACCATAACCGACAACACTACCCAAGCTAGCACCACCCAAAGCTGAAGGATAGAGAATTGTCCCGACTACTGCGAGTCTAAGTTCTAGATCTGCATTTGCTAAAAAGTCTGTGACAATACTTGAGGATATCAAATCCTCAGGCATGTATATTCCAAATGTCATCACTAGAAATGTGATTCCGAATGCAGTTATGAGTCCGAACAGCGTGCCTAAACCTTGACCCAAAGGGGTTACCTCCAAATAGTTGGATTGTATATTCTATTCTCTCGCCTATTGTTTTATACCTATTCCATACAGCTTGTGTTTATCGTGAGATAGTATCACTCTAAGTAAGCAAACGTAGGGTCCATGTACAAACATCATCGCCAGTCGCTCTGCATGATTCTTGGAAACTATCTGCAGAGAATCCACGCAATTTCATAACTGCATCAAAAACGCCGCTTATGATTGCACAGTATTGTAATCCAGGCATATCTGTAATTACCACACCATGACAGACAGGACATTTTTCATCAGTGAATTTAATCATTCTCTTGTCATCACTGATATGTATTGATGAGAATTCCTGGCCAGAGTTTACTTTGTATGCTAACTGTAGAGTCTTTGCAAACTGGTGAAAATCAACAGCATGCTCCCTAATCTTATCAGCATAATCCATGAGAAGTGTTTCACCAACTCGAAAGCCGATGTCCTTCATCTTGGTATTGATTTCATCCACGCTTGCACTTGTGCTCATTAGTAAATTCATGAGTTCACGGTAGTTTGCTTGGAAGAGTACTTTTGATACTTTGTCAGTCTTCAATTGCCATCCTAATTTTCCTTTAATACCCATTTGGTTCAACCTCTTGTTAGTTTAACAGTACGAATAAATTGTAGAGTCTTTCCACGATATGGAATAGTACATTGTAGAGCCTCGAAATAGGGAATTCCGAGTACTGTTGCAATCTGTTGAAGTGATCGTGTTCCATCGCAGAGTTCCAGCACTGCGCGATGTTGTTTTTTGGCCTTGCCGATTTTTCCTTCGAAGAGAGGCATTTCAACAAGTTCCTTCTGTTCAGGGTCTTGTTCATCAGGACATTCAACATCAGCTATGCCTCTATTCACACACCATGTGACTGCGTCTAACACATGCTCAACAGGTTTTGCTAATTGCTCAGCTATCTTGAAGACTGTCATCTTCTCGTCCATGACTAGAAGAATATCAACCCCAAGATTCGCGTAGGATCTTTTTAGTGCTAAGTTCAGTTTTGAGTCAAGTGTCACTGCTTCACTGTAATTTTTCCCTCTAAGTACAACACAGCCATGAAATACCTCAATTTCTTCAGCATCTGATTCTTCCCCAGGTTCTATGAGATCATCTTCAACTTCATCAGTAATTATCGGTTCTTCAACAACTTCTTGCACAGGAGATGATGGTTCTTCGGGTACCACTTCAATCTCAGGTTCTGGAATAGCTATAGGAGGCGGGGGTAAATCTACCTTAACAAGGAGACTAACAACTGCCTGTGTTCGTGACAATGCACCACCTAGATGTAGGTCAGGTTCAAAGAGAACCGCAAGAACCCATTTTGGATTAACTCGTGCAAGAACCACACTACCTTGACCTGTCAAGATATTCATCAACTTCAGATCAGAAGCATGAATCTTGAGTGATCCTTTAATTTGAGGCAATACCTCATCCGGTAGTGAAAAAGAGAGAAATGGATGACCATCGTTCGTTATCAATGCATAGCCGAGTACTGACTCATCAAACTTCAGTTTTGTCAGTACACGTTCAAGTTGCAAATCTATACACCTAACTTAGCGATTAAATTCCTATTGAACGCTTACAATTACTGCATAAGTAACTTTTTACCACTGCTTGAAACCGCTGGATTTGATGTTAGAAAAGCTATCACCGTTTCTCTACTTGGTGGAGTCGAGTCATCTGACGAAATATACAATGCAGCAACTGCATTTGCTAGAACTAGCTGCTCAAAATGTTCCAAATCAAGAAGTAGTCCATAGATGAGTCCAGCATTGAAAGCATCACCAGAACCCAAGGCAATTTTGGTTTCAATCTGAAAAGTGGGAACTGAAACTACATCATCCCCAACTATACTAGCAGCAAAATGGGGGGTATGTAGAATAACACGAACCCCGGTTTCTTGTGATATTAGCTTGGCTCCTTTGATCCAATCCTCAGGATTGTTCACGATATTCAGCCATTGTTCCTGACCAGTGAGTGACCATGATAGCCAACCAACCTCATTCTCATTAAGGCCGAGAATGTCAAGATTTCCACTACTAATTCCCTTTTTCAGAAGAGGTCCAACCAATGCAGAATTACTTGATGGATCTCCTATGTCCATGAATGTAATCGCACGAGAAGTTTCCTTCGCCTTCTTGAAAAGATCATGTGCAAGATTGGCTCCATGTTTATTGTGATTCAGGTTAACAAGTGCAACTAGTCCGCTATTTTCAATCAGTTGAATATCAGCTGGTGTAAGGTCTGAGAATTTGAAATCAGATGCAGATCCACTATCGCAAACCATGAGATTGACTTTGCGTCCCGCGGATTCTGTTTCTATTGATACTGTACTTGATAATTGCCCATCAGTATGAATGTGGCCAAGATCTAGACCAGGTGGTGCAAGAGCCTCTAGAAGTGACTTGCCGTATTCATCAGTAGTTACAATTAACTTTGAATCAAGTCCCAAAGCAAGAAGTGCAGAGGCGGTATTCACACAGTTCCCTCCACGACGAATGAATTGTTCACTCTCCAGTATGTTACCACCACCTTGCTGGGCAAGTTTCTTGAGATCTTCAATGAACTCCTCAAGTGTGGGTACCAATACAAAATGGTCGACAAAGAAATCTGGAAGGATTACGGGATATGGCACCTTCGGTGGATTTGATAATTTGGAGATGAGCTGTGAATAGTCCAGCTCGGTCACCCCGGGATACGACTACGGTAATCTACACTTTCTTCAGTGCAGCCTTAACCATTGCAGTAATACGATTTTCGTCGATTCCTGTCTTTTTAGCAACCTTAGGAATGTCACAGTATGCTAAATCGGAAATTGACTTGATTCCTGCATCTACTAAGAGTGGTGCTTCAGATACTTTGACTGCTCTGAGTGCGGAAAGTTCTGCGATTGCACCATCAGGCTTACTGACAACAACTTTGTCTTCCTTAGCAAGTGCATCGATGATTTCTTCCAAGTCCTTCATGTACTGCTTGAGAGCTTCTATGTTATCTGGATAAACGGATTTTCGTCTGAGGTCAACGATTAAGCCCATCTTACGAGCATCATCAATAGTAAGACCAGCTTGAGAGGTCTCTTCTCTACTGAAACCACGACCACGTCGGGGTTTTGCACTCTTGGGGCTCTTTACTGTAGGCTCAGCGATTATATCAAAGCTCATAGGTTAATCACCTAACTCGGCGGCTTCGTGTCTTGTGTCCACTTATCAAGCTTTCTTTCCAGCAGATTGGGTTGGTTAGGTCTATGAAGTCCGCGGTCCTCTTCGTGTTTGAAGTCGAGTGCTTTTGACTCATCAACCCAAGCGATTTTCAAAATTATTTGACTACCTAAGAAATTGTTAATGGGTCAAAGGAGTTTCAAGCTCTTTCTTTCTTCGTTCCACTCTCCCAATAGCGATCATGTATACAAAGAAACCTGTGAACATAATCATTATCCCTATGAGCAACAAAGACACAAACAAGTTGAGTGTAGACATTTCAGACAACAACAACGCTACAAAACTCATCATTGGAAACCAAAGAATCGGAACAGAACAAACTAGAAAGATAACATGAACTTGTGGCTCACCTGCAGCATAACACCTAGATGAACAGTATTCTTTTCCCCTACTACTCCTCCAGCGAACTTTACTCCATTGATTTTCTGACTTCTCGCACCAACTACAGTGGGTTTCCCTAGTTTCCATATGGTGTGATGCTCGTGAGCCAAGATAACCTCATTGATTTCCATCAATGCCAAGAGGTCAACACTTGAAGATTTGATTTAGATTACGCTTAAGTATACACGAGGTGGCAGAGGGCGGTCTACCAAGCTTTCGAGATGGCGGTAAATGATTTCAATAATACTATTGGAAGATTCCTCGTTTGCTATGTCTTATGATGACTACGCCCTCTTCTTCGTTAGCAGTACTGCCATTGTCAATGTTGTTAATGTAATAAGAATACTCAGAGGGAGTACGATGAATAACAAGGGTATTTGAATGTCCATTCCTCGAGGGATCATTTCCAGAAGTACATACACAATTGTCACACCAAGCAGACTGCTCATCGCAATCAAAATACCACTGATAAGATAAGCCCATTTGGGTGGTCTGATTATAGAGTTCAACTGTTTTCCCTGTAACCTTCACTCTTTGCACACTTATGCATTCGGGTAACTATTGGTTCACTACTATAGGAGTCAACATGTGAAGATATTAGATTTGCCTTCTATATCTCCTGAAACTACTTTAAGTTTTCAATTCAAGAGTAAGCATAAGTGACAGATAATGGAACGGCAGAGGGGAGCAATTGTGTTTTTGATTGTGATGCTTATAGGAGCAGTCCTATCAACTGTGGGAATGATGGTAGCATCAGGAGTTGACCAAGAGGGGATTGTATACAGAACATTAAGCATCGCAGCTTTATGTTTTACTCTCATCGTCGTTTTTGTACCATTGCTCTATCCAGATCGTTTCGATGAAGAGCAAAATCAATCTGAAACGGTCCCTGATTCGAGTCTAGTCTAATTCTCGATGTTCTTAGGTTCGCAGTAAGTATAGTACCTGTTTTAGAATTCATCCAAGGTCTGAATTGGATTCTTTCAGATAATCAATAGCGAGCAACTTATGGAATATCAGCTGTTCCATCCAGAACAATTTGAAATCCAACACACGCAGTTCCATAGTTATCTGGATGGTTTGTTTCTAGATAATCGTTGATCTCTTCACCACTGCAATGTATGGGGTAGATGTTTTGCACACCCATATCAAGAAGTGCATCAACTGTATCAATGACGTCTTGTTGATCAGCATATAGAAGATGGAACCCGCCTATCACCATATAGACCTCATCTGCATTCATTACATCTAGCACCGTAGAAACTATGTTTTCAACTCCAGGATGACTACATGCAACTAAAACAACTAATCCAAGATTCTCTACGTCAATAACCAACGCCTGTTCACTAAAAACCAATATATCTTCAAAACCCATCCCAACAATGGAAACCCCAGTTGAAATCTCAGCTGTTTCTTCGATTTCGATATCATTGAAACCACTAGTCCAAGATCTTGGGTAGCCATAATATGGAGTATACATTGTGAGATTATCATACAAATCCGAAACATAGGTGAATCCACTGACATGATCCGGATGCGTATGAGAAACAACAACACAATCGCAAGCTAAACCTAGGTCAATACCTTGAGATGCTGTGTTGTTTTCCAATGTAATTGGATCAGGTCCAGAATCGAATAGTATCGTTGAATCCGTAGTTTCCACAAGTATACTGAGACCCCATGGAGAAAGGAGCGTATTATTGGGATGGTTATCTACTAGCACAGTAATTTTGACATAATCAAGACTCTCGACTTGATTTCCTGGAGAAAACAAACTCGGGAGCAAAATAATAGACACCAATAAGATAGCAGAAACACCAATGACTATTCCAATTCTTTGATTCTTATTCAATATTGTCACCTTTTGGTTGCTAGTAGTGTTCACCTAATATGCCAAAGATATTACTGAAAAGTATCATCGCACTTAAATAAAAATACTAGCAATACCGTGATTAAGCTAGAAATCATCCAAAGATGTTTGCTGAAAGGCATCTGCATCAAGCATAGATTCTAACTTCCGTTCCTGTCTAGAACTCATTGTTCCAAGAAGTGAGAGCATTTGTAATGCGTTAAGTGGTGCATTTCCCGCAAAATGGTTATTGAAATATCCATAGGTGGTTTCGACAATTGAAGTGATCTGTTCGAGTCGGGGAATCCAGGCGTCAAGCTCATCTAAGGAAAATCTGTAGTTGAACCAAGGATTAGCTCCATGTCCATGCCAGCGAATATACGAGAAATCAGCTGTTATCCTCAAATCAATGGGAAGTTTAGGTTCATCCACAATGACATTGGCAATTCCATAATCTTCCAGTAGAGTCCAGACCTTTTTTGTCAACCAAGAGAAATCCCTAAACTCGATTGCATATCGAAATGATGGGTCTAATGCAGTAAGAAAGGTCTCTAAGTCCGCCATGGTTGAAATATCCCAAGGAGGTAGTTGAATCAGCAATACTGGAATACGTCCTCGGAGTGGCTCAAGAAGTCTGAAGAACTCGGTGAGAGTTGCACCGCCTTCACCTGTAAGATCAAGACGTGTATCATGCGTGACCTTCTTTGGTAGTTTAGCAGTGAAAAATACGTCTTCACTAAGAGAAGCCAGATGGGTTATGAACTTGGGTTGGGGAAGGGCATAGAATGTTGAGTTTATTTCCGCAGTATCAAAATATGCGAGATATTGTTGAAGCATGGATGTTCCTGATTTGTAAAATACCCCTTTCCAGTCCTTATCATAAGACCAGCCACTTGTTCCAATATGAAGTCCTTTTCTCATTGCACTCACTAAATTAGTATGACAATAACTGGTTTTTATCTTCCGAATGGATTATTGCCCTCTAGAAAATCCATATCTTACAATTGTGAGTGAACTGTAAGAGACTCCTGTGTTCCACCTTTCTCACGACTGCTGTCGCCAGCTTGTTCCTGACCAGAATCAGTAACATTGTCATGAGCTTTGCCCCTCTTCAAAGGAACATCATTCCTCCGATGGGACCCGGCTTCTGTCCGCTGCATTGACTCACACGCACCAGTTGGTGTGATAACAGACGGTGTTTCCACAGCATTTACCATGGCAGGGTCTTCACTCCTCGCAGTAGACTCTGTAAGAGTCATCTGGTCATAAGAGTCGGCCACGGACTCCCCTTTCGAGGCTGGTGTCCTCTGGGGGAGTGCGGACTTCCCATGAGAAGAACGAGTCTTCCTCCGGGCTTTCAGTATGGCCCTATCCTTAGCGGTGAGCCACATCCCTAGTCCGTTCTCATCTCTCAGTGATGGGATGAGCATAATAAGGCGCTTTCCGATATTGAGAGCGCCATTCAGGTCGGCGTTTGTCTTCAATCCACAGGTGGTACAGATGAAGAGGTTCTGCTTTGGTCTCTGTCCTTTGTGTCCACATTTATGACACATGATAGAGGTCCATTGTTCAGGGACTGCAAGATACCGTTTAGTATCAAATCCAAGAGAAGCAAGCTTGTGACCCAGAATCTCACGGACCCTGGCAAAAGCCCAGCGATGGACCATCCCTCTATACTTCCGACCTTTGTAGTTCCCTCTGCGAGCAGCATTCCTGATACCTTTCAGTTTCCCAATTGAAACATAGAGGTCATAGTTATCGGCCATCTTACTGATATAGTCTGAGATATCCCTCACAAGCTTCTTGTCATACTCCTTACTGACACGCTCTCGTTTTCCACTCAGATTCCTGAGCTGTGATGTTACTCTATCAGGACTCTCACCCTTGGTAATGAGTTGTTCCATCTCTCGCTGGAGGGAAGCAACTCTCTCATCCAATGCCTTCATACGTTGGAGCTTGTCAAGCTGTTTCCAATAACGAATCTGTCTGTAGCCCTTCATTGTGAGAAGAACTGAACATGCCGCCTTGTTTATCCCAAGGTCGATTGACAGTACAGCAGGAGGTTTTCCAGTGGAGTCAATCATCTCAACAGCGAGAGTCACCGTAAAGATTGCCCACCACTTCCGATGGGAATCCTTGAAGACTCGGACTGTTTTAACATCACCTTCCTGCATCCGATTGAGATGGAAGGAAGAGATGGATAGAGGAATCATGAGTCTATCATGCTGGAATCGACCCTGTGATACAGAGTCCAAAGAGTTTCTAAGCTTCAACCAGTGGCGAATCTCAAGCTCGGGAGAATACACAATCCTGAAGCGTTGAGTAAATGCAAAGCGTGGGATCTTCCGTGTTGAGTATCCCTTAGTACGGAGTGGCTTCGCACCACCACGTTCAAGATAGCTCTGCCACATGGCAATAGCTGTATCTCTACATTCCTGAAACTCATTCGCAGAGATGTTTGGGAATCGAACCTTGAAATCATGTGGAACATAACTTCGACTCGCTTTCCCTCTGGATGCTGTCAAGGTCAATTCATCCAGCTTTGAGGCATTAATCCGCGTCTGTTTACTGCCTGTAAGTAACTTTTCTTTATACCGTTCAATCACTCCAAGATACGCCTTGATGACTCTACTATCTCTACCAGTAATACGGTTGAGGCGAGTCCTCTGTCTATCAGTCATTGAAGCCCACTTAATCGGGACCTTCACACTGATGATTACACCCTTGGAGCGACCCATTCATTTCACCTGAGCTGATTTAAACTTCTGACCTTTCTCTTTCGAGTTCACTCCCCTTCTCGTCTTCGAGAGAGGTTATGAACTCCTACAATTTTCTATAGTATTTCCTGATTTAAACTTATGAAGCAAAAACAAAATAATTGGATAATTATCAGAATAGAGTGGATATATCGGGATAGAACATCTGCATTCAAATTACATTTTCTTATAAATGAACATACTTTCTACTAACCACCTTTTTGAAGTCCAAAATGAATGAAATATGGTCTTTTCTCACTCGTACCAGATGACCCAGAAACGCACTAGAAGCACATAATTCTTACTCTTGGAATGAGGTGTCTTCTGATCTACAAAAATATGGGGCTCGCCCCAGTAAAGATTCAGTAATACTATGTACGTCCGTACATAATAAACAAATTACTATGTACAACCGTACAGAGTGAATAGAATACTATGTATAGGTGTACAGAGTGGGCAAAATGCTCTGTATAACCGTACAGAAGAAGGATGAACCCATGAAATATGCACGAATGGGAATGGGGATCACCCTCATATTGGAAATCTTGCCCTCTAGATATGGTTCATAAGAGTGTTCACTAATGCAGAACCTGTGAATTCAATGAGAGCTGACGAAGTAAAATCAGAGTTCAGTAACTTAGAGATACACATGGGAGATTTCAAAGATCGCAAATTCAAGGCAAAGTGCACCGTCACCTATGAAGATCAAATGTTAATCATGGATGGTGGGAAAAGAGTTGTCAGAATGCATGCTAGAAATATCGGAAATGTGCACATGGGTAAGAATGATATCACTATCGCAGGTTTGAATTTTGAGATTAAAGAGAACGAAGAAGTTAGCGTAGCCAGTGGTTCCATCAAACTTGAGCTTGGTGACGAAGCAAAAGCGTGGTACAAGGAACTTTGGGGATAAAACAAGACTATAAAAACGAGTTTTGAACCTCTCGGGTGCGCGGACCCAGAGGACTGGTAAGATGTCAGAGAACATTGAAAATATCGAATTGAGATTCCCGGACATTCTAGGCAGAATGAAGGCGATGATTGTGCCTTGTAATCCTGTTGATGATTTGAAGGCGCTTGCAGCAGATCCTGCACTAAAGAATGGAACCAGTTGCGACGGAAGTTCTGTAACTGGATTGGCAAACGTAGAAGCATCAGATTTGAGATTAGACCCGGATCTTTCAACTCTCATTGAGATTCCATTCAATGGTCGAAGAACAGCAGCAGCCATGTGCTACGTTAGAAAGAAAGTATCGACGGGTACAAATGATTACTATTCTTTGGATACGAGAGGAAGATTACAGAGTGTCTATGAAGAGCATCTTCCTGGAAAGATGCAACTTAGGGTAAAAACCGAACCAGAGTTTCATTTTATCACACCAGAGGGCCAACCATTTGATGATGCGGGATATGCTGATACACATCCACGAAGTCCAGGTATGGATGTTTTACTATCAATATCTGCTGCAATCAGAGAGATTGGAATCAAACCAAGAGTGATTCATCACGAAGTTGGTGAAGCTCAGCAGGAGATTGAACTTGATTACGAAGATGCTCGCAAGATGGCAGATTTCATTTTATTATTCAAGAATATAGCTAGATCAATTGCTCAGGCTCATGGGATTGATGTGACATTCATGCCAAAACCATTCCCAGGAGAGGCAGGAAGTGGATTACACTGTCACCTACAACTATGGGATGGGGAGAAGAATCTCTTTGGTGATGCAGAAACAGGAGGATTATCTGAAACTGCAAAACAGTTCGTTGCAGGTTTGCTTGAACATTCACCCGCAATTACAGCTATAGCCAATCCCAGTGTTAATTCATACAAACGACTAGTTCCCCATCATGAAGCTCCAGTTTACATCACATGGGGTGAAATGAATAGAACTGCCCTGGTTAGAGTTCCTATGTTTAGTTCAAGTGAAAAAGCAGCAGTCGAATTCAGATCTGGTGATGCCATGGCAAATCCATACCTTCTCTTCTGTGCCATTGTTGCAGCTGGAAAGGACGGCATCAATAGAAAACTTGTACCACCAGAACCCCGAAGTGAAGATATCTTCGTGATGAGTGATAAGGATAGAGCTAAGCACAACATCAAAATGCTACCATCTTCATTGAAAGAGGCTCTTGATTGCCTTGAAGCAGATTCTGTGATATTGGATGCCATTGGACCAGATATCGCAAGGAATTACATCAAACTGAAGCGAGAAGAATGGAACCATTACTCAAATCACATAGTCACAGAGTGGGAATGGGAGATGTATCAAGATCTCTAGTTCTTGTCAAAATACTTTCCTAGACGGTCAAAAGCTTCATCGACTGCTTCAGGAGTAAGTGGGCCGATTGAAATGCGAATATGACCTTCTCCAGATTCTCCAAATATAACTCCAGGCAGCACCAATGTTCCTGTAGATTGAAGGATATCCATTACGAGTGCCCGAGAGTCTTCGCACCCTTTCACCCGTGGGAACATGTAGAATGTTCCAGCTGTTCGATCCATCTCCAGTTGATCAATCTCACGAATTCGTAGGTATGCCAGGTCTCTGAGTAGATTTAGACGATCAATCTCTTGTTCAATGACATCAAGGCCATTCTTCAGAACATCAAGTGCCAATAGTTGACCTGCTGTTGGAGCACAGATACTGACAGTATCTTGGACCTTCAGAAATTCATCAGTGAATGCTTTTGGACCAACTACAAATCCAACCCGCCATCCACTCATTCCAAAATCCTTTGAGAAACTTCCAAGGGTGATTACATGATCCGCAGCATCACGTCTTAGTCGTGGACTATAATGAGATACCCCATCAAAGACCATTCTGGAATAGGTTTCGTCAGAGATTAGCACAATATCATGTTGAATGCATAGGTCCACAATCTTGTCGACTGCTTTTTTATCATAAACTGCGCCTGTGGGGTTGTTCGGGGATACTAAGAATATTACCCGAGTTTTTTCGTTTATTGCTTTCTCAATATCAGCAGGATCAGGTTGGAATCCAGGCCCGGTTGGAATCTCAACAACATTAGCACCTGCTAATTTGATTGCCATTGCAGAATTGAAATAATAGGGACTGGGCATAATGACATTTTCATTTGGCTTGACCAACGTCAAAATGGTCCCTGCAAATGCATTATTTGCACCTGCGGTAATGACGAGTTCATTTTGGGGATTTACATCAATCCCTGAGTGTTGACGAAGATAGAGAGAGAGCTCCTCTCTAAGCTCTAAGAGTCCTTGATCAGGAGTATATAGATGAGTTGAGGGATGTTGTAGACGGTCCTTTAGTGCGGTTATTGCATCTTCTGGAGGGATGTGACCGGGAAGTCCCTGTCCAAGGTCAAGAAAATCAGGGGAAGAGATAAACCGCTTAGCTGCTTCTGCCAGCTTCACTATGGGTGGGGGCATGATGTCTTCTGTTCGGAATTTCATCAGGAAGTTACTCCGGAAGGAACTATTGTACCACGCAAATACTAGTTCCTTAAAAAAAGTGTAGAGTCCGGAGATATAACCTTACCCACAAATAGTGAATATCTGACGGTCCTATCAGTAATCATTATATGGGGCTCAGAAAATGTCTGAGACGTGGTTCTATGAACAACGATGTTGGAAGAAGTAAGGTCCAAAGGGCAGCTGCACTTTCAGTTCTCGCAGCACTTTTGCTAACGATTATCAAGTTGATAGTAGGCTACTATACAAACTCGCTTGGTGTAATTTCAGAAGCTCTTCATAGTGGACTGGACCTAGTCGCTGCAGGAATTACATTAATTGCTGTACAGAAAGCTTCCAAACAGGCAGATTCCGATCATCCCTATGGTCATGGTAAAATTGAGAACTTTGCAGCTCTTGCTGAAACAATTCTTCTTTGGGTCACCGCAGGTTGGATCATATACGAAGCTCTCAGAAGAATTGCTGGAGAAGAATTCGTCGAGCCGAATATCTGGGGTATTGTAGTAATGCTTGTGAGCATCTTTGTTGATTATGAACGAAGTAGAATGCTCTACAAAACTGCAGAGGAATTTGGTAGTCAGGCTCTTGAAGCAGACGCGCTCCATTTCCGAACTGATATGATAAGTTCAATCGTAGTTCTCATTGGGTTAATCTTCGTATCTTTTGGGTTTGCAATTGGAGACCCTCTTAGTGCAATAGGAGTATCAATTGTCATTCTCTTTATATCATACAATCTTGGTAAGAGGTCATTTGATTTCTTAGTTGACCGTGCTCCTGAAGGTGTTAAGGAAAAAGTTCAGGAGGCTTGTGGTCAGATTCCCGGTGTTATCTCGTGTCAACGAATTCGGGCTAGAACTTCGGGACCAGATCTATTCGTAGACCTTGTTGTAACGGTGGATGAAACTGTAACAACGGGTGAAGCACATCACATTGCAGACTCAATTGAAACAGAACTCAAGGACTTGGCATCCAATGTCGATGTGGTGGTACACGTCGAACCAGCAAAAATAGACTCGGAACAATATGTCAAGATGAATATCTACGATCAGTTACAGGTTCTTGGAAGAAGAGAGAAAGATATCCGCAACATCCACAATATCAGGGTGTTCTCAATGGAGGGTGGACTGGAGATTGCCGCAGATTTAGAGCTGACTCCAGATTTGACGCTAACTGAAGCTCATGAGATATCAGATAAGATTGAGAAAGATATCAAAGAATCTATACCCAAGATCAAGTCAGTGACTTTTCATATGGAAACAGCCCTAGTTGAAGGAGATGCTACCGATATCACTCTTCAGTCACAAGACATTGTAGATGGAGTTCACAGTATCGTTTTAGAAGCAGCACCAAGTGTCAACTGCTCAAGTGTTGTTGTTAGGAGAGAGCAGGGAGGTATTTCACTTCTTGTAAAGTGTGGAGTGGATGGTTCTATGCCTCTTGCTGCAAGCCACGATATCTCCGATACTATAGAGAAGAGAATCAAAGAAACATTTTCAGAAATCATCTATGTCTTTATTCATGTAGAACCGATATGACTCAAACTTAATATTGAGAAACCGTCAACTTTCTTCAGAGGTTATTATTATGACCAAAGATTGTGATGCGAAGGCACTAGGTGCTCCTGAAGCACATGTTGTTCAGACAAAAGAAATGGAACTCGATACCCCTCTAATGGTCTGTTGTTTCCCCTCAGCGGGAGTAGTAGGACCAATAGCGGCACATACTATCATCGACCAGTTCAAGATGGAAGAAATTGCCCACTTGAGGTCAAAATTCATGCCATCGGCGGCGGTATTTCTGGAGGGTCGTCTTCGTCATCCGTTTAGAATCTATGGGAGCGAAAAACTCAATCTTATTGTTATCACAGCAGAACTTCCAGTTGCAGAAGAGGGGCTCTATGCGGTAAGTTCAGCCTTGCTTGATTGGGGTGCGAGCATGGGTGTAAAGGAAACTGTAGTTCTTGACGGAATTCCTGTGCAAGGTATACCATCAGAACGTAAAGTCCTCTTTGCAGCTGAAGAAGAGAAAATCGGCGAGCTTGCCAAGAATGAGCAAATGCAAATTCTCGACAAGGGTATAATCACAGGTATTGCAGGTTCTATCCTCGCAGAAACCCTATGTCGGTCTATGATAGGATTTGCTTTACTTACACCAGCTATCTCTGTAGTTCCTGATCCTGGTGGAGCACAGCAGCTACTTGAAGCCCTCAATCAATTATACAAACTCAACATCGACCTCACTGAACTTGTGGAAGGAAGTGAGATTATCCGTAAGAAGATGGAAGAGATGGCGCAGCAAGTGGATGGGATACAGAAACAACAAGCAGCTACTGGTGGTAATCAAAGATACGAAAGAATGTATTCCTAATTCTTTCTTAAAATTAGTATGATGTATGAGTGAATGCCTCATATGAGGTATAACTCATTCAATCAATCAGTGCACATATCGTAGGCGTCTTTTGCTCCCTCAGCATTTCTTTCGCCTACTTTGCCTTTCCAATTCTCACATATTATCTTCTGGACTGTTTCTAGTTTAACAAGACCTGTTGCTTTAGCAAATGCTCCAAGCATGGTGGTATTCACTACTGGTAGACCTGCGACTAGAAGTCCGAGCTTTAGTGCAATGCCAGTTCCATCGTATGTGTACACGTGGCCAGTTGGAATACCCAGTTCGCTAGGACTCTTTGGAGAATTGACAATTACCTTTCCACCTTCCTTGAGACCTTCAGTTACATCAATTAATTCAAGAATAGTAGAATCAAGGACAGCTACGATGTTGGGAGTATAGACCTGGCTCCGTACGTTAATCTCTTCATCTGCAATGCGTGTGAATGCTTTGACGGGAGCTCCACGACGTTCTGCCCCAAAGTAGGGGAACGCTTGGACACCCTTGTATCCATCATAGTACGCAGCCTTGGCAAGTAGCTCGGCGGCTGTGACTCCACCTTGTCCGCCTCTTCCATGAAATCGGATTTCAATCATTTTCATTTGAAATGGCTCCTAAGCTTACCTTGTAGTCAAGCTTTGCGCGACAACGGCCAAACATAACCTTTATTGTATAGACTGGTTTGTACGTACATCTTGTCACCTGTGTTGACGTACCAACACAATCTAATAAGAGGCTGCTTTTGTGATTCGGTAGGTGCTGATTCAGCCTGCTAGCGACACACGCCTTCGCGTCAACCAGTTTCACCAGGAAATGACCAAACCCCTCTTCCATGAGTGTTTCAAGAAACTCACTGACCTGTTCGATTGTTCAATGACTTGCTTGAAGAAGCTCTGGGACACGCCACCAGAACATCGGGGACTAGTAGAAGATTGCTTTGACGAGTGCGTGAAAGAGAAATTGGCAAAGGCCGAGGAAGAGCCATAGGAGTCATTCATACGAAGTTCGAGGGCCCAAGCTTGTGAAACGAGTACTCAGAACACCTTGAATCACAGGGGATTAGAACAGTCCCGTATGACCCTGCTTCTCA
>JAEOSL010000065.1 GCA_016840385.1 Candidatus Thorarchaeota archaeon
TCACATGAAAGGCATGTAGTCCCGTCGACGACCAAGCCAATCTCCTATGAATGCTCCAACTACTAAGGACAGAATCATTGGAAGGGGCCATCCCAACCACCATGGAAGAGAAATGCTAAGGGAAATAAGAAGAATGGTTAAGGGAGCTAAAATGAACCAGATTCCTATGAAACAGGAACCAAGAAGAATGAATACTACTCTCCACATTCTCTTGGTAGCCACTGTGCGGAAATAGTAACTAAGAGCGAACATTGGAATGCCAACTATTATGGATAGGACGAGCTGTATGGGTGGCAGTATTCCAAAGCTAATCATTATGACGTAGAAGATGGCCATTATAGCAAAGGAAACGACTCCCACAGAAAGCCAGAAACTCCGAACGCTTCGTTTCCACCACTGAGGTTTCTGAGGTCCGATTGGCCAAATTTTCTGCAACAAACTGTGGATGTTTGATATTCTGCATACTGGGTTTGTTTCGACGGATATCTCTATGATCCGAGCGCCTACAACAAAGTCGTCATTCTCCAAAAGTTCTTTGAGACTGTCTGATGCTTGTTTCTTGCTCAGTAGACCCGTTTTTATTGCTTCGTTTGAATCAACAATACAGGACTCAAGCAGAGTCATGGAATCACCAAATGGTCCCTCTATGAGTCCACAAGCTTCAACGGAATCCCACAGTTGTCCCGCAATGTGACTGTATTGGGATCCATCCCACGATTGAACAGTCCACTCAATGACCATTTCGTACAGGGTTTGTGTAGCTATTCGATCCATTTTGCTTCACCGGTCTACAACATATAGGGCATATAGTTCCGTCTCTTCCCATGGCGATCACCCACAATGCCACCTATTATCATACAAGACCCAATAACAGTAGCAGACACTAGTATGACGAAAAGACGATATGAAAGGTCGGGCGAGTAGGGGAAGACAGAAAGAAAAATTGGCCCCATGAAACCTGTCCACAGAATAATAATACCCATTCCGAAGATGCAGGCGTGTCCCACGATCCAGATCGCTCTTATGAGTCTGGGGGGATTGAACTTGTAGAGGTAGTAGAGCAAGATACCAGACACACTGGTGACGACAAGCCAGGACAGTAGTCGACTGGGTTCCCACAATTGCAGACCGATCATCACGATATATAACCCAAGAGCCGTCATAAGGGACACAGCCATTGTGATTTTCATTCGACGAGTCCATCTAAGAGGCTCTCGAGACTGGCTCTGTAGGAGATGGCCAATATTTGATATTCTGCAGACAGGGTTTATACTGATACAAATCTCTATTATCCTAGCGCCTACGTTAAAGTCGTCATTCTCCAAGAGTTTTTTGAGGCCATTTACTGCCTGTTCTTCTGTGAGTTGACCTGCTTGTATTGCCTCCGTGGAGTCGACTATATATGACTCAAGCAGTGTTACGGATGCGCCATATGGTCCTTCCATGAGATTAGAAGCATCAATGGAGTCCCACAGCTCTTCGGTAGTTCGAATGTATTTGGTTCCATCCCATGGTTGTTCACTCCACTCTTTGGTCATCTCATACAGAGTTATTGCTTCGAGATCTTCGTGAATTGATGAGGAATGAACTTCCGACCCTGTATCTATTCGCTCCATTTCAATCACCTTCTGGGAAATCATAGATGTCACATGTAAGGCATGTAATCCCGCCGCTTTCCAATCCAGTCGCCAATAAACGCTCCAATCACGGGTAGAATGTACAAGAGCGGCAGGCGTAACCAGAAAGGAATCAATCCAATGGTTGGACCAAAGAGTAGCACAATCGGGACCACCAAGCACCAAGCTCCTAAGTAAATGAACCCGACTCTCCACATTCTCTTGGTTGCCACTTTGCGGAAATAGTAACTCATTGCGTACATTGGGATGCCAACTGCTACGGCTAGGAAGAGCTGTATGGGTGGCAGTATTCCAAGGCCAATCAGTATGACGTAGATGATGGCCATTACGGCAAAGGAAACGACTCCCATAAAAAGCCAGAAACTCCGAACGCTTCGTTTCCACCACTGAGGTTTCTGAGGACCGATTGGCCAAATCTTCTTCAACAAACTGTCAATGTTTGATATTCTGCACACTGGATTTGTTTCGATGGATACCTCTATGATCCGGGCGCCTACAACAAAGTCGTCATTCTCCAAAAGCCCTTTCAGGCGTTCTAATGCTTGTTTCTTACTTAGTAGACCTGCATCTATTGCTTCGTTTGAATCAACAATACAGGATTCAAGCAGAGTCATGGAATCACCAAATGGTCCCTCTATGAGATTCAAGTCATCAATGGAGTCCCAAAGTTCCTCTGCAATACGCTTGTATTGCGCTCCATCCCACGGTTGTTCAGTCCACTCTTTGACCATCTCATACAGTGTTCTTGTTTTGAGATCTTCGTGAATTGACGAGGAATGAACTTCCGACCCTGTGTCTATTCGCTCCATTTCAGGCGCCTCATTATTGCAATAAATAACTCCTCTGCTGCTTCTGTTGCTGGTATTCCCTTCTGGAGTGGGAGATTCCATTCATGAGCTAGCGTGCGGATTGTCTTCTCGCATACTGACTGTTCACTGCAACTACTACAGTTTCCCTCGTGACTGAACCATAACTGAGTTCCCATGATAGGAGAATATACAATATATGTTTCTGACTTATTTGCAGGGCAGTAGCCCACAGCAAAACCATATCTTGGACTGATTTGCTGGATATTAATCCGATTTGTCGCTGCAGTGTGCAACAGGATTTTCTCGATCCTTTCTTCAGCAATTCGTTGTGTCTTGCTAACTAATGCGCGCGATACCTTCAATTCTCGAGCGATTGTCGACGGAGGGATTTCCTGTCGTCTTTTCAGCCATATGAATTCCTGCCGCTTGGTTGGAAACCTGAAATGGATAGACTTCACAGAGAGCACTCACATTCTTCGTAGTTAACCAATTCTGGTTAATATATGACCTTTTGTCCTTTTAACTCCCTTGCTCATCATTTTATCATTGTTGTAGCATTTTGAAACTCAAACTCCTGATCAGTAGTATGGGGAGATTAATAGTGATATTGAATCGTCATTGTTATTAGAGAATCCTCCCATCCTCTAGACGAGGAGCTAAAGTTGGGTGGTGAAGTTGAATTAACATCTGTTAACCGTCGGAAGCTGCGCGTTCCCCTTCTCTGGGGGATCTACTCGGTGTTGATGATGGGAGCTTCAGCATTTTCTTTGTGGCAAGGTGCGACAGTCGGCAGCTCACCCCTTTCTTCGCTGATGCTTAGTTCCGCAGTGGTCACAAGCGCCGCAATAGTATCTCTAATGGTCTTGATCCCCTGCGCTCTAACTCTTTACGACGCCCTACGTCTTGATGAAAACCTCGGACTAGCAGATTTGAGCGTGTGCACGACTCACAGGGACCGTCAGTCGTTTGACTGTTGTGGAGTATGTGGGAAACCCTTTTGCGTGGAGTGTTTCCAGCCTATCCAAAATGGAATCCAGAGGAACATTGGATATCACTTTGGCTTTACAGGGGTCGTCTGTGTAGTATGCGCACATCGGCGCCGTTTCGCTGTTACTATTCCCCTCCTTGTCGTGTTTGCCGTTCTTTTCTTGACAATGGCCTCAGTTGTCTATTCCTTGCCAATGGCTTCAATGTCTTTTGGTTTCGTTGTCATAGCTCTGATCGGGATTTGCTTGGGCGCAGGTATTGCATATAATTGGCGCTGCTCGAAACAGGGCCAATCAAGGAATTTGGCAAGCGATCCGGAAGAGGTCGACAATCTAGTTCTTCGTAGACGTGCTTCTACATTGAATCAACCTCATGGAAAGTCGAAGCCGAAGGCTATGGCAGTAGTGTTGCTTGTTGTCATCATCTTGGGTGTGCCCTTCGCAGTATTGGGGGGGATTGGCGTTACAGCATTACGGTCATACCAGATTGATACTTCACCTCCCACCACTTGGCAGATTATCGCAGCAGACAATGGATCATCTACGCTGGAGTCTTGGCAAAGAGTCGATATTTACACTGGCGAAACGACTAGTGCGATGTTTTTCCGTGCTGTATGGCACGCGCCTATACCTGATGGTTTAAGCGAGATGGATGAATCCGTATCAGCCTACTACACCAGACGATATGTGCATCTGCGTGTTGAATGGCGCGGCGAAGACTGCAACATCACACTTGGCCACGAATCCAGTTACTACGGACCTTGGTATATACCGATGTTTCGTGTCATCTATAGCAATTTCGACACATTGACTCACGTGGTGGGTGTTGTTTCTGTTGATATTGTGGCCAAAGCTCCACGCGCAGCAGACACGGTAATTCAGAATATCCAAGGTGGTGTCATGTATCGGTCCAATGCAGAAGCCAGTGAACCATTCACAGTCAACTTCAATGAAACCCTCGACATTGTCTCAGACGGATATCTAGACGAGTGGGTTGCGATTCCCAATATCACTCTTGATGTCAGGCCATCTCAAACCACTGAGAAACTCATTGCTATCAACGCGGCGACCTTCTTTATCGCCCCACAGGGGTGCGGAGTCACAATGACCCTCAACCAACCAATCGTAGATATACTAGCACTCCATCCAGATCTTCAGCGATATATGGAATTTGGATATACTATCGGCACGGACACGATTTACTACCAGGCTGATTTCTCCTTACTTGACTTATCATCAGAAGCACAAGTCTGGACCTATCCACCATACGACAACCCGCCGTCCCCTCTCAGTGGTGACCAGTGGGGACTAGGCGACTCTTTCGAGGCTTATTACCTGGCTGCTCAAATTCCAGGTTTGAGTCCTGATGGGATCGTTCCAAACTTCGTTTCATTGCACGCTTCGATATCTTGGGAATGGCCAATTCCCTAAGTCACCTGACGCTCAAATTGCTGTGTAGGGCATTGGAACCACTATCGTGTAGGTAGAGAAACCCTCATGGAATGTGACCAGAATAGAGTTGGTCAGAATTCGACTAGAAAATTGAATATTTTCCATATCAAAGGAAGACTTCGAATTAATCGAGTAATCCGTCGCTTGAGTGAGCCTCCATGCGAGGCTCCTCGTCATTCTCTTTTTCTATCCTTACATATTCTATGTAGAATAACGACTATCCTCTATGGGTTACTATTACCGGTATTGCTTCATTCTCGAATCATTAGAGGGTTGAACAGGATATGACCATCGTGCATCAATATCCTTGCCACTTAGGTCGAAGACACTGAAGCTCCCCGCAGACCAAGTAAGAGGACTAAAGCCAAGAAGAAGTGTTTGCGTTCGCCAACTTGAAACGCAAATATGTCGGTTCATTCCAGCTGTCGGTATAACAAGAAAGACGTTTGAGAGTTCCATGAAAAGACCGGAGATGATACGATAGAAGTCGCTATGCTTCATTCTATGGTCCTCGGTTCCTTGTACACGAAGGTCGCTAAGAAATCGAATGATCATATCATCAAGAATGTGTGGCAATTGGAAGAAATCAGGTAGCTGTATCATTTCGGCCAGTTCCTTTTCTGATAGTGTTCGATATGATTTTAATTTTGAATTATATTTCAAACTATTTTCGAATAAATCTAGGAGAGGACGTTCTCCTATAAGAAAGACAATGAACTTGTCTTTCGTAATAATCTGGTAGAGATACTGAAAGATTGACTGTTTTGAATAAAGGATGCTTGCATCAAGAGTGGTAAGATCAAAGTTACTATTTGAAGCAACTAGACGGTACATATCGTCCAGCATATCGCTATCGGAGCCAATTCTAACTACATGATAAGGCAAGTCACTAGAATTTTCCTCTATCTGCTTTGCAGAAATTAGCGACTTATTGAAATCATGCAGGAATGTATCAAAATCATCATCATTTTCTAGCACAAGAAGAAGTTGAGTAGGGCTGTCAATTGAGTCGATGACTTCATTGAAATATTTGAAATCTGTAGATGGCAATTTTACACCGCTGTACATTCCGATACATGTATAGATGAAGATTTTGGTGTTCATCGGATACCACTAAGATTTTTACATAGTGAGTATACAGCGATATTAGGAGCCGGAGCCATTGGGCATTCAACTTTGCTACACTGATAGTCAAAAGAATGCGCATACACGTGAGTATGAATCTGGAGTTACAGAAATAGATCTATCCGATCAGAAGATAGCAAGTATTGATCTATCTCCACTCAGTTTACTCACTGAATTGCGGACACTTGATTTGCATCAGAACGAAATCGAGCATCTTAACATTTCACCTCTCAGCTCCTGTACTAAACTGGAGAAACTTAACCTAGCGGCTAACCAGCTGGAAATTATCAACCTGTCATCCATCAACTCCATCCCCAATATGCAATATCTTGGTTTGTGGCATAACAAGTTTCAGAATATCGATCTTTCGCCTCTATCTGGTTGCCCATTCTTGGAAAAAATCCATCTTCATGAAAACCAGCTCAGCAACATAGATCTCTCGTCGTTAAGCTCAGGCAGTAATCTCAAAGAAATAGCTCTAGCTGAGAACCAGCTGGTAGAGATTGACCTAGAACCACTAGCAGTCCACACCAAATTGGTAAAGCTATTTCTGTATAATAACAAACTCGAGAGAATTGATCTCTCACCCCTTCGCTCATGCCATATTTTAGAATTGGTCACCCTGAGAGGAAATAAACTGAGCAGCATTAATCTAACTCCTTTTGCATCCTGTATCAGTCTGAAGCACCTCTACCTTCAAAACAACCCGCTCAAGCAGGTTGATGTGACTCCACTCTTCAGCAATCCAAAAATTGACTACGAATGCCGAACTACATCATGGCTCAGAAGGAGAGATAGATCCCACCAACAAACGCTAAAAACATATCCATGGTCAGACCTCTTTCAAGTGGCTTCAAAGTATAGGTCAGACAGACGTGTGCAATATTGTATTCTCTATGCATTAGATCTTGAGAACTTTGGCTTTATTGATTCTGATCTCACGGAAATACTCACCTCAATATCTCCGGATACAAGAAGAGTAGAAGCTCGTAAGCAGCTTGCGCGATTGCTTGCAGAGAAAATTGCGGAAGTTGTGGATTTGGGTGGGACAACTACAGGACTTATGCTGGAGGAATTGATTCCTAGGTATGCAGAGATAGCTAAAAGAACAAATCGGATTATTGATTTTCGAGAAAATGAGATGCGGAGTGTTGTAGTCGGTGTTAACGGGGATGAGATGGATTTGAGAGAACTTTGGACCACCGCCTATGGCTATAACATTCTGAGTGCTCTCAATATGACACTTGTTTCAGACTCTATAGAATTTAGGCAAGTCCTGAAAGCAGTTGAAGAGATTGGATATTCACTGAATAGAGGAAATATAGAAGACTCTCGGATTAACATGAGTGAACAGTTGAAAGAGAGTATATGGTGGTTTGTAGAAAATAGGAATTGGAATGATATACCGGAGTAAATTACGCAAGCAAGGAAGACTTCGAGTTAATCGAGTAATCCGTTGTTTGAGTGAGCCTCCCTGCGAAGTTCCTCGTCATTCTCTCTTAGTTAGTGTTGGAGTATTATTATTTGTCCATTGCTAATAGATAGTTGAAGTTGTCCATTGTAATCCTTTGCATAGCCTCTTTCAATGATGACTCGCTCACCTTCACAAACTTGACGAATCATATCGTTCCAGAGAACTAGTGTGATAGATCCTGTATCATCACGCAGAGTCATGTTTGCAACCCGTTTCTTTTCCCCATCCTTTGAGGAGGTTACCTCTCGTACTTCTGAAATATTCTCAACCACTCCTTCAACGCGAAGTCCTTTCATTCCATCACTAAGCTTAGAGATAGATGTATCTTCATCCAGATAACTTGCATCATTTATCTTAACAAAATATCGTAATTCAAAGTCAGGTACCCATCGAAGGACACCAACCTGTACGAATCCAATCTTCTCGTAGAAGCCTTTTGTTCTAACATTCCACACTGGAGTATCCAAGGTCCATTTCTTCGCATGAGGGTAGTTGTTCTCAATTAGGCTGAAGAATTTTGCACCAATTCCCATCCTGTGAAAATCAGGGTCTACGAAGACACCGTATATGTAGATATGCTCTGAAGACACCTTGTATGCCCGAGTCCCACCGACAATTCTACCGTTGTACAACACCTTCCAATAGTCTAAATGTTCTGAATGAGTATCTTTCTCGTGGACCTCAACTGAGTCGTACCCTGGAGGTCCCCCAGGTCCGAGAGCCCCTACCTCAGTATCAGAGTCAAATGATCGTTTTGAGATGTCAGCAAGAGTTTCCGCGTCGTCCGCTTGTGCCAAAGTAATTTCAATTGTATCTGCCATTATTTTCATTTCTCCTTAATGGGTTGATATAGGCCAAGCATGTGGTCACCGGCAGAATCTGGATCATGTGCAAGCTCAAGACATGGACCCTTTGCCATGACGTACTTGCTTGCCTTGACCCACTCCACGAGTTTCTTCCAGCTCTCCAAGTATCCGTGCTCTTTGAAAAATTCTGATTCTAGTTCTTCTGTCAGATTGCAAGTGATGACTGCATAGCGACCACCCTTGAATTTCTTGAACTCCATTCCTTCTGCGAGTTCGTACTCTTTATCAACTACCATCCAGAACTCGTAGCCGTATTCTGAATTTCCAGGTTCAGGATTGGGATTATTGAATCCGTAAACAGGATGCTTTTTCGGACGATTCAGAAGTCCTAAAGGTTCGGCCCATGAACGCATCTTCTGCCATGCGTCATTCTCAGGTGTACGACTGATGACTCTAACACTTGCTACCCGCGAAGGTGAAAGTTTCTGAATACTAACTTCTGATTCTTCTAGCTCATCCCTTTTCTTTGCATGAGCTTTCAAGATATACTCTGATCGTCTAGCAGACTCTGCAATCTTTCTCCTCTTTGACTTGGCATATGTATCAACAATAGATGATGTGAATAAGATACCATCTTCAGTAATCTCATAATGCCCACGTTTTGGATTTGTGATCAAATCCGCATCCAAGAGCTTTGTGAGGTGGTGAGCCAGAGCAGTTTTACTCAGCCTCACGACACTCTGCAATTCATCAAAAGCTCTAGAACTATGAATAAGAGCAGATAGTATTTCTAATCGTGATTTGTGGGAGATGGAAGAGAGAAGAAATTCAATATCATCCTTGAAATCATTCAGAGTTCCTGACCATTTCTGTCTTTTCACCTTACTCATCTTACTCACATCAGCTTTATTCACATAATAGTTATTAAATGTTTTCCTGAACGTAAGTACTAATTTAACTGAATAATGAAATTGTTCACAATGGAATGGTCTCTGTAACCAATTTTGGGAATCCCAGTAGTAACCATCATAGGAGGAGTAACAGGTGTGAATACTTTATTGGGCGCTATTGTCGTAGAAAAACGTAGGATAGCGAGTTAGGCTTCAATCAAGTGCGGACCAGTTGTCATCCAAGGTAGGTACTGTTAGAGGATAAGTTCCACGTTGGTATACATCCACAAAGAACTGGTCCTTCTTCTCAGCTACCTTTGCCCAATAATCTCCTATACGACGGTAGTACCTGTAGTCAGAACTATTGTACTTTACTTCTACCAGAGTGTCATCCTGAACTGATTCAAGATTCTTGACCCAAAATTCACCACTATCATCTGAATATTGGGAGATCAGAAAACAAAATACACGGTCTCCTGCAAATTCAACTAACACCACATGCGGCGGGTCCATAGGATTCCATTGCTTAGGCAGAGGGAGATATCTATGTGACGTGGACCCCGCTGCGGAACGAAGAACATTGTAAGTACCTATGTCGAACATTTTGAGAATCACCGCTTTGCTCTGTCCAAGTTTGAACAGAGCGCTATCAATACTTAGCTTATGGTCAAATTAATATATAATGATTGAGAACTTCACAATGGAAAAACAATGCAGTTTAACGAGGTCTAAACGCATTGGATGACCTTTCTCCCAGAAGAGGTCTACAAATCACTGAATTTGAGCAGTCATATCATTCATTAATAAATAATATGATATAATATAATCATATCACTTAACAAATGGCCACACAGCAGAGAAAGATTGAGGGCTTCAAGTAGCCCTCTTCTGCTTCTTCAACCTCTTCGCAGTTTTACTACAATTAGAACCACTGCGACTGCCCCGATAATACCCAACACCAGGAAGACAACTGTTAGGTCAGGAGTGGTTGTGCTTCCAGAAATGATTTCAATCTGAAGAATCTCCAGGCCGCCTTCTCCATCGGCAACAAAAAATAAGTCACCGACTATAGCGAGACCTGATGCATGTCCCGTATCCGAATATGATGCAACTGCTGTAATATTATCAAGGTTGCTAACATCTAAGAATTCCAGATCATTAGTACCACCTACAATGACAGCATACCCTTCATAGAACTCCATATCAACTACATTTCCCCCATTGTAATAGCTCCCCACCTCGGTCAACGAGAGAGGATCGCTGACATTGTAGATTTGGACGCCACCGTATGAACACATCATATAAGCAAGGTCTTCGATAAAATCAATGGAGAAGACTTCACCATCAATGGTGTATTCAGCGATTTCTTGAATATCTGACAGATCAGAAATATTGAGAATTATCAACGATTTTTCAGAAGCAGATATGAAGTCAGATACGTATGCCAAATCGTTCTTCACTACAACATTAAAGATGTAGCTCAAGCCCGTATCATATTGATAGGTTTCAGTTGGGTTTGTTGGATCAGAGATGTTCACAATTTCAAGTCCATCTTCAAAATCAGCTATAAAAGCAAGGTCTTCGGATATGTCGAAAGTACCAACTTCACCACCATCATGAAATACCCCTACTTGAGTAGGATTTGATGAATCTGAAATGTTGATGATCTTGAAGCCTTCTGTATAATCTGCTACATAAGCCAGATTTCCATCGACAGACAATTCGTGAATGTGATCAATGTTCTCATTGAAAATACTCAGTTCGGTTGGATTATACGGGTCAGAAACATCGATGATATACAAGCCACCTTCAGAGTCTGAAATGTATGCTATATCATTCTGCACTTGCACATTTGCAGCCCACCCACTAGTATTCAACTGTCCGATTTCTGTTATCTGGATTGTTTGATTTGTTTGAGCACTTACAAGGAAACCTGTATTGATATTTACCAGAAGAGCAAGTAAGAAGATGCTACAAACTACCAGTCCTATTTTCTTCATTTAGATCCGCCCTATACGTTATTTCTCCTCATTGCAGAAATTTGAATCAAATCTCGCGACAACCTTCCGTGGATTCGGTTAATAGCTCTCTAAATAAGGATACATATTCACGCTTCTGGAAGAACTACCATGCTCATTTTGTCTTTGAAGTAACGGTTAATTAAGTCAAGAGTAAAGTTGAAAAGTAATAGTGCATATGCACGAAGTGTGGCTGGGAGCTGAGGGAGTACTGCCTTGTACGGATGGTAGGTCCTATATCGAGCCTGTCACGGAAAGATATGTGCTTCCGCCACACCTCTTGTTTATACTCAATATCAAAGAGAATGATGAAAAAAAGATAAAAAGTGTGGCTGCAAAATTGCAGACCACATATACGAGATAATAATCAACGAAGTTTGTTTGAGCGAATAGCCTTGACTTTCGCACCAACATCTTCGCGCTCTTTGGTAACACTGTTAGTATCAACAATAAGCTTCAGAAGAGTCGAAGCATATTCGGTTTGCTCCACATGTCCGTTACGAAGTTCTTCTTCCAATCGAACACGCTTTGTACGCAATTCATCCAGTGCTTTTCCAAGAGAACGGAACCTAATCTCCATGAAAGTTGCGTTGTTGATCGTTCCTCCCGGTTTGCCCCAAGTGGATCCAGTGCTGGACACCATGGGACTACGTTCACTTGTCAACTTATTATGCTCCTATTACTGATATATTACAACATACATAGTAATTATGATATATTATAAACTAATCGGTGATTATATATAGTGATAGTATTTATGCGTTTATTGTTAAGCATGCCTGCCAAAACCTTCTATTGGAGGTAAAGCACTACACAATATTCGTCTAATGCAGTGGTGGGCAGCGGTAGGATCAGAAGATTCAGGGTGCTGTTTCCACATCCAATTACCCATTACATATTCAGAATAATTTTCATTCAAATAGTGCTCCCTCAAAGTCTAAATGTGCTCAAGTACACGCTCCCGATGAGAGAATTTTGTTGACAGAAGTTAAAACAGAAATTACAAACGTCACTATTTTTCGGGACGGTGCACGCGTAACAAGAACCGGAAAAGTGACCTTAGCAAAGGGCCCACAAAAAGCAGAGATTTACGGAATTACAGAATATGCTTCTGCAGACAGTTTCCGTGTGAAAGGAAAGGGACCTGCTAAACTATCTAGTATTGATATACAGACAACCACTGAAGTTTTTGAACCTTCAGATGATGTGAAGCCACTCCATGACGAATTGGAAAAATTACAAAAGAAATTAGAGGAGATTCAAGATGATCTTGATTTTCACAATGGACGTCTGGTTAATCTCAACAGCATGGTTTCAGAGTTTTCAAATTATTACGGCCAAGTCTATGCAGCAAATGAGGGAGAGATTGGTCAGTTAACAGAGATGGACAAGACAGCATCAAAGATGTATCTTAACACAAAGAAAGCCATTCACATTCTTGAAGATGAACGAGAAGAAATCACCAAGCAGATCGAAGTGATTAGACATAACCTCAATAAAATTGGAGCTAAACGGAGAACTGAATCCTTCAACAATGTCGAAGTTTCTCTTGAACTATCAGAAGACTCAGAGGTTGAGATTGAAGTAACCTATCAGGTCTATAATGCTCGTTGGAATCCGATTTACGATGTTGACCTTCTTCCAGGAAAAGCAAAACTGCGAAGAATGGCACTCCTCTATAATCAAACGAAAGAGGACTGGAACAATGTAGATCTCATTGTTTCTACAGCTACTGCAAGACCCGTCACGGCAATTGAAGCTACTCCATATTACATTGGAGTTTATGACCCATCTATGGAACGAGCCAGGAGAAGAGATAGCCGTAAAATGAAGAAAGAGGGGAGACCTATGCCAAAATCTGCCCCGATGGCTATGAAGTCCATGGCACCTCCAGCACCTCCTCCAGAGATGATAGAGGAATTTGCGGAAGCAACTGAAACGGTATCAGGAATTGCAGTATATGAACTTCCAAAGAAAGTGACTATTCCTTCGGATAATGAGAAACACCCGATTACACTGATTGAGGAAGAACTAAAATCAGACACTATACACTATTGGTATGCTGAAGGGATGTCAGAGGTAGTCGCCCAGGATAAGGTGACAAATGGAGGTAATGTCATTCTTCCGTGTAAGGTCAAGGTTTACGCTGAAGGTGATTACATTGGAGAAACCTCAATCTCTCAAGTTTCACCTAGAGAGGAATTCAAGCTTGGAACACGAACAGCCTATGATGTTAAAGCAGAGAAGAAACTTGCTCATCGTGAGGTTGAGAAAGCAGGAATTACAAGAGGCAAACTCCGAAGATCCTACAAGTACAGACTTGAGATCCAAAGCTTCTCAAAGAGACCTGTCGAAATAGATGTGTTTGATAGAGTTCCTCATAGTGAGAGTACCTCAATTGAAGTTAAAGCCGAGTGGGAAAAATTCGGTGTGAAGAAACAACACCTCGGTATTCTTGAATGGCATAAATCCATTCAACCCGATGAAAAGACAATCATCGAGTATGAATACGAAGTTTCCTGGGAGAAAGGAATTACGGTACATCCACCATTGCCATAGGAGGTTAGAAGATGAAAGAACTACAAACTAAGATTACAACAGCTACCGTTTTCCGCGATGGTGCAAGAGTCGTTAGAACTGGGAAGACGGAGATAGAAAAAGGAGAGCAGGTCATTCTTGTTGGTGGAATTACCCAGTACGCACACGAGGATAGTTTCAGGGTTAAAGGAAAAGGTCATTCCATTCTTCGAGGTATAGATGTCAAAAGAATCAGCAAAACCTACGAACCAGAAGGCGATACAAAGGAAATGCTCGAGAAACTGAAAGCACTTCAAAAACAACGAAGAGATCTCCAAGATCAGTATGAGGTGCAGCAAACAAGAATCGAGCAACAGACAAAAGTAATGAATCAATTCAGTACAGAATTCGGGAAGTGGTTCAGCGTTGGAGAAACAGGACTTGACAATCTGACCAAGATGGACAAAGTTAACCAAGATATAATGAAGAAAGCAAAGAAAGCCCTTCGGAAGTTAGCTCGTGAGATGCAAGAAATCGATGCAGAGGATGCAGCTATTCGTGAGAATATCCAGCGAATTCAGGGTGAGCGAAGAACCGAAACCCATTCAGAAGTATATGTGACCGTTGATGCAAAACAGAGCACTACTCTCGAATTAGAGGTCACCTACCAGATCTCACCAGCAAACTGGTATTCAACATATGATGTTGATATCGGGGAAGGAACTACTTCTCTCAAACGAATTGCAATGATTTCCAATAACTCAATGGAAGATTGGGAAGACATCAATTTGATTGTCTCAACTGCATCTGCACAACCAGTATCTATAGTCCAACCAAATCCATACTATGTGAACACATTCACAGCTACAACAGCATCAATTGGATATGGTGGTGGAGCTCCTGGAGGTGTAATGAGATTAGTCGCAAGAGATTCTGATGATGAGGAAGGAGAAGAAATGATGGATGGTCTAGTCAGTGGTTTTGCCGAAGAACCGATGCCTGAGATAATCGAAGAGTATGCTTCGTCATCAGAAACTCTCGGCGGAATAACTGTCTATGAAGTTCCAGGCCAGATAACAATTGAGGCAAACAAGGACCCAAGTCCAATCACCCTCACACTTGACGAATTCGAATCTAAGCGACTTCATTATTGGAATGCATATGCAATGCAAGAAGTTGTTGCTCAAGATGAGATAACCAATGGTGACACCGTGCTATTGCCAGGATCAGTCAAGGTCTATGCGGCAGGAGATTACATCGGTGAAACACATTTGGACACGATATCCCCCAGAGAGAAATTCAGACTGGGGACTAGAGCATCCTATGATGTGAAAGCTGAGAGGAAGCTCCTTGAGAAGGATACTGAGAAAGCAGGTTTCACAAGAGGTAAACAGAAACGCGGGTACAAGTACTCACTTGAACTCAAGAATTTCTCCAAGCATGAAATCGAGATTCGAGTTGTTGACAGAATACCATACAGCAACTCCGAGAAGATACTTGTAGAAATGGAAGAGCCAACTCTAGCGTACAAGAAAATGGAATTGGGTATCCTCACATGGGAAACTACGATGACAAAGGATCAAGAACTGAAAATCGAGTATACTTTTGATGTCGAGTGGGAGAGAGACCTAAGTATTAGGCCACCTCTTCCTTAAACACATAAGATTGAGAATTGAGCGCTGGATTTACCAGCGACTCATTTCATCCATAATCGCCACAACACGATGCTGTGCTTTACGGAAATTCTCTAAGGATATGCTTTCATTAGGTGAATGTGCTTTACCTAAGAAATCACTACATCCTACAGAAACCATTGGAACATATTCATTGAAGAGATATAACGGGCCGGAACCTGGACTTGTTGGATGTACGACGAGGTCGTGACCATGAGTCCTCTTGTTGGCTGCATTCACAATCTTAACGAAGGGATGGTCCACGGGAGTTTTTGCCGCGGGATATCCTTCGAAATAGATTACCTTGACATCAGTGAAGCCAAGAGAATCAAGATGCTTCCTGAGTTTCTTGTGAATATCATCAGGATGCATTCCTTCCACAAGTCTGAAGTCAATCTTCACTGTGGCTTTTGCAGGTAGTACCGTCATTGAACCTTTGCCTTGATACCCAGTTGTAATGCCACAGATGTTACAGGTTGGTTCGCCATAGTAGGCTTCTTTGAGTGCTTGGCCTGTGAGTCCATTCAGATACTCATCAATGGCATATTCCTTTTTCAGCTTCTCTTCGTTAAGGTCTATTTTCTCTAATGCTTTCAATTCAGCTTCAGTTAGCGGCTTGATACCGTCATAGAATCCATCAATCGTAATCTTACTGTCCATGTTCTTGAAAGAGTTGAGTGCCCAGACCAGACGATATGCTGCGGAGGGCAGTGTACATGCCATGCTAGAATGAACGTCTCTAGATAATCGAACGACTTCTAGCTCAACAAAGAATACTCCTTTCAATCCTAACCAGGCTTCTTGGGTATCGTTGATATCAGCTCCTCCGAATTCCCAGATCCCACCATCAGCTTTGAGGAAGTCTTTGTTCTTGTCAATATACTCTGGGAGATGAAGACTACCGATTTCTTCTTCTCCTTCAAGAATGAACTTGATGTTGACAGGTAGATCAGTTCGTGTTTCCTTGAATGCCTTTAGTGCCCAAATTCGTGAAGTAGCATCACCCTTGTTGTCTGCAACTCCGCGCCCCCAGAGACGGCCATCTCTAGTTTCTGGTTCAAAAGGAGGAGAGTCCCACAGGTCAAAAGGCTCAGCAGGTTGAACATCATAATGATCATAGAACAATAGAGTTCGTTTTGCGCCTACATCTTTCCATCCTGTAACAACAGGTGCACCACCGGTTATCGGGTGTTGTTTGGTTTCAAGACCTACATCTTGAAGCATCTTCTCCACTAGATCAGCAGTTTCTGGTAGACCTTCACCCTTCGCGGCTACTGTGGGAATGCGTACCAGTTTCGTGAGTGCTTCAATTGCATCATCTTGTGTATCATCAATGTACTTTGTTACTTCCTCATACATGAGAACCACTGAGCAAATCGGTCTGCATTCATCATGATATATCCTCTCTTTTGAACGAGAGCAGTGAACGAACCTCTTATGTGAGCAATGTCTTGTCAAATATGTAGAGAGGTTGAAGTAGATTTGGAAATCATCAAAGCTGATTGGTTGGAAAAAGCAGACCTCGAACAATTATTGCGAAAGAAGGTCAAAGGCAAAGGGAAACTAGAGAAATACCAAGTTGTTTACAGACCTTTCAAGAGAGTCACTCTCAATATGACAGGAAAACGATCTAACGATACAATGCAAAAGGACTCTCTCATTGATGCAGAATTAGCTCCGTTAATTCAAGATGATGACCACAGAATGTTATTGTGGAGACCAAGATATTCGAGCAGTAGTACAATTATTGACGAAGATTTTCATGAACCCGAAATTGATTCGGTTGCAGTACAAAGTGTAATCGATGATATGATGGAGAAACGATGGTATGCTCAAGAGTACGATGATGAAATGAAACCTAAATTGCGACGATTACAGGCGGACCCCCTCTCAACAATCTCAATCATCTTACCTCGAACCCCTGGAGGTCTAAAGAAGGAGCAAGCTCTGATAGAAGACAGAAAAACGTGGCATGCATATATCTTCGCAACCTCACTAGTTACAAATTGTTCCCCCAAAAATATCATCACTTCAGCAGATATTGGTAGTACTGTTCTTGTTGAAACAATAATTGCAACCTATCAAGAGGATGACGAGTCGAAGCAAATCCTAGCACTTGAAACTCCAAATACACGTTCCTTCAAAGATACCATCAAAGCTGGAAAGGCACTCACGAGATTGTGTGAATTATACGTCGAATGCCGAGATATAGTATCAAATTCACCGAAGTAACGATGTGTAAGAGGTTCGTTACGCAAATTACAGGTTGAAACTGTTCTCGCTGACTTCGGTACACTTAAAGACCTTAAAGATACACAACCGCTTGGAAAGTAGGAAACTCTTTCCCGGAACGGAGGATAGAGATATTGCTATCAAAACGTAAAATAACTTTTGCAATCATAGCTATGTTCATGTTCTTCCCAGCAGTTGGTATCCCTAATGTAGAGGCGCAAGCCCCTACGATGCCATTTGTCATGGCCTACGGTTCAGACATTGGAGAACTTAATCCATTGCTCTGGCGAAGTGAGAGATCTCACTGGTATGACATGCTGGTGTATGACACATGTCTTAGTTATGATGACGATTTGCTCATAATTCCTTGGCTTGCCGAGAGTTATGCAGTGTCGACCGACGGACTCCAAGTTAACTTCACAATTCGTGAAGGTGCAACTTGGCACGACGGTGAAGATTTAACAGCTAGCGATGTAGCCTTTACATTCGAGTACATTCGGGATGCTCCATCAGATGTTAACTGGTGGACTATACTTCAGAATATGACAGATGCAACTGCCTATGGCAATGTTGTAGTTTGTAATTTCAATCAGCTTTATTCATTCGCTCTCCACAACCTCGGTGAGATTTACATTCTCCCCGAGCACATTTGGGACGATGCACCAGCTGATGATGCTCGATGGAATGACCACACAAACGTAACGGCACATGTTGGTTCAGGTCCATTCGTGTACGTTAACCGTGTACCAGATGAGTACACTACATTGAATAGATTTGCTGACTGGTGGGGTGAGGATAATCCCCTTGTAGGACAGCTACCTAGTATTGATCAAGTTAGAATTGACGTAGTTCAAGGTCAG
This sequence comes from Candidatus Thorarchaeota archaeon, assembly GCA_016840385.1. The sequence goes on from JAEOSL010000065.1 coordinate 18,480, forward strand.
GACGCCAGACTTCTCGCAATGAGAAACGGCGATGCTGATACCGAACGCTACGAAGTATTCGGTTCATATGTTGACCTAGTGTTGAACTACACTGAGCTTCAGCTTGTTCAGGGTGTGGCCTCACAGTGGGACTACGTACTTGGAATGAACACAACTATCAATGGTCTTAACGACACAGTAGTTAGAAGAGCAATGGCCCTTGCAATCGATCGTGACGAACTTGTCACTATTGGAAGACTCGGCCATGGTACACCTACCTATGCTGCTATTCCTGAAGTCTTCTACCCAGATCTCTATGATGCTGATACCAAATTCATAGAGGATCTTGATGCAGCTAATGCACTTCTAGATGATGCCGGCTACCTTGATACTGATGCAGATGGAACCAGGAACTTCCCAGGATCCACAGATGAACTTGAATTCGATATTATGACTCTGTCATGGGATGACATCTCAGTCGCAACAGGAGTCGGTATTGAAACTCAGATGGCTAGAATTAACATCACCATCAACAACCAGGTTACAGACGACGGACCAATGTACGATGCAATCTACACTGGTCATTATGAGCTGTACACCATGGCACATGGATACAGTGGAATACCTGACTATCCATGGTGGAGATGTCATTCAAGCAACATCTACGAGTGGGGTGACAATGTCCATAACATAAACAACGCAACCGTTGACGATATTATGGATGACTATGTTGCCGCAACACCTGCTACCATTAGTGCAAGAGCCACAGCAG
>JAEOSL010000159.1 GCA_016840385.1 Candidatus Thorarchaeota archaeon
CTTGGGTGAACGTCTTCTTGAAGGACATCCAGAGCTAGAACTAACTGTAGACCTTTCAAATCCTGAACAGTCAATTTACCTTGAGGTTCGTGATGAACGTACATACATCTTCACTGAAACAATCAAGGGTGTAGGTGGTATGCCTACTGGTACTCAGGGGAAAGTAATCTGCACAGTTTCAACAGGTTTGGATTCTCCAATCGCTGCGTTCAAGGTTATGAAGCGTGGTACAATTCCTGTCTTCGTCTATTATGACAATTCTCCTCATTCTGATGAGAAATGCGCAGAAAGAGCAATTGGACAAGCCCAACTATTGGCTAACTACATCTACGATTACGAGGTAAAGTTGTACATCGTTCCCCATTGGCCTGATCTGGAAGAAGCAATTGATAAAGGTCCTGAAAAGATGACCTGCATTTTTTGCAAACGTAACATGATGAAAATGGCTCGTGAAATTGCTATCATTGAAAAAGCTGATGCTATCGTCACTGGTGAGATCATTGGAGAGCAAGCCTCTCAGACCACAGCAAATCTGCGTGTACTTGATGAAGCAGTTGCAGATTTTCCAATATTGAGACCTCTTGCAGGGGATGACAAGGTCGATATTGAACGCATGGCACATGAGATTGGAACCTACGAGTTTGCTAAGGATGGCATTGCCTGTTGTGACCTTGCACCAAAGTATCCTGCTCTTGCAGCCAGAGTTGAGGATGCGAAATGTGCTGAAGAGAAGATGGATGCAACAATACTTGAAACTGAAATCAAGAATGCACAAGTTATAGTACTCCGAAAAGGCGGCAAATAGAACTCCTCTATGAGCTTCTCGAAAAGCCAAATTCCTGTTTTAGTAAATTACTTCCCGTAATACAAAGTTCTTAAAGGGTTTTACACTTGAAACGACTGTATACGGCCTGTTTTTGGCCAACGGAGCGTGAAAGGTAATGCCTAGATCTCGAAAAGACAGAATCATTCCAGTAGCACCAATTGACAAGCTCATTCGAAAAGCAGGGGCGGGCCGTGTGAGCGACAAAGGCGCCGAAAGACTTGCTCAAATTCTTGAAGAAGTGGGTGACTATATTGCTCGTAGAGCATATGAGTTAACAGTTCACACAAAACGCAAGACAATCACTGACAAAGATATCGAACTTGCATACAAACAGTGGGGTCGACCATCTTAATTTGAAATCCGTTGGGGTTTTGAAGGGGATGTATCCATAGAATAATGAGATTATTCTTCTGGTGATATGTTATGAGGAAAGCAGTTGAACCTGTAGAAGACAAGACTGTACTCCTTTCGATACATGATGTATCTCCAATTCATGAAGATGATATAGTTCGAACCTATGATTTACTCTCCAAACTTGGTATTTCTAGTCTTACACTTCTTGTTACACCATTCTATGCAATGAAGAAGGTCAACTCATTCACACGAGGGTCTCTCTTCAGCGAATTCTTACTTTCACTAGATATAGAACTCTCCCTCCATGGATACTCCCATTTTACAAAATCCGGAGCAATGAATGAATTCTCTTCACTTTCTACGGAGAGGATGGTTTCTCGTGTGAAGGATGGTGTTTTATTGATGCGGAAGAGCTTCGGTCAGAGACCTGTGGGATTTGTACCCCCTCTCTGGACTTCTCCCCCTCGTATAATAAAAGCCGCCAAGGAAGCTAAGATGGTCTATTGTGTCGAGGGAAATAATATACACAGAAGTTCTGATTCTAAAGTATTCTCAACTGCTGAACGTATTATCGGTCAAGGTCAAAGCACAATCAATGCTGAAACAGCTATTTTTGAAATGGAACTCGGTGGAGCGCTTCAAATAGCCATTCATCCTGCTGATTATCGCACCAATGACCTATTTGATATTCTTACTGATTTGAAGAATCGTCAACATTATCGATTTCTAAGTTACAACGACTATCTCTTAGAAAAAAAATGAGATAGTGCTAGCCAATATGACTAGCACACTTTCTTAGTTTCTCAATCTTTCAATCCTAGACTCTTGACAAGTTCATCAACCAATTCTCGAGATAGATGGCGAGCTTGATCAATAATCATGTCGATTTCGTGATTGGGAACTCCTCTCTTGAGTAGTTCTGATTTCAGTTCCTCAATTTCGAATTGGCTCAGTTTGTCAGTTGGAGCTTCCTCTTCAGTAATTTCAGTTGGTTCGATTTCTGAATCACGTTCTTTAGTTTCCACATCGTCATCAACAAGGAATACTCGCTCTTCGACTTCTTCTTCAGGTATCGCTGCTTCCTCTTCTAGATCATCTGTAGACGAAATTGCTCTTGTTGCTTGAAGGGCTACTTCTTCAAGAATCTCTTCAACAGTCTTTCCTTCTGCGCGAGCTGCACGAATTGCTTCTTGAACAATTACCTCTTTCACAAAAGCCGCCTGCTCACTCAACTTCATCTTTGAGATATCTGCGTTGAATTCATCAAGTTCTTCTTGGTTGAGATGAGTCAGTATCGATAGTTGAATTAATAGCTCTCTAATCTCTGGAACTTCTATTGGAATCGCTTGTTCGGGCATATCAGTTGACGTTCGTGTGATTTCGAGCTTCACAAAGGTGTCGTTGAATAGTTCTGCAACGAGGTCTTGTCTACTCTTACTGTCTGTGATTGGTTTAGGCATCTTGCCCTTTCGGAGTCGCTTGATTTGGCCATCAATCTGACGTATTCGCTTGGGGACACTCCAAACCTTGACATATGCTCCCAATAGTAGAATTATGCCAATTGCAAAAGGCAGCCCATACGTAGTCATGTTGATAATAAGTGTGTCAACATCATTAGGCTGAGCATGGATCAGAAAATTGATTTCAACCGAATTATAGAATTCTTTAATCAGGGTGATATGAATCACTGAATCTCCACCATATCCGATGGCCTGTATAATCACTCTATAGAATCCGTTACCGAGGGAAGAATTCGTGACAGTAGTTGTAACTCCATAGGTTATTTGGAATATTGCTCCTTCAACTCCTACATCATGCCATGTATCATTATAGTAAATATCGATTACAATATTTTGACCATTGGTAAGATTGTATTCAAAATCGATATCAGGATTGACAATCTGTCCAGCCCGCTTTAGATTCGATTGAGTAGTGATTATTCGGATATAGATAGTCTTGTCTTGAAACTCTCGATGTGAATATTCCATATGGATCGACAAGAAGAATTGACCATCCAGAATTATTTTAGTTTCATTGGTCGATTCATAGAGTGATAAATCGTTGGTATCGAATATGAAACTATACCACCCATTGCCCAAACTAATTATATCTCCGGTGACATTATGTGGTCCTAAAAGGTAAGTTCCAGGAGTTGCTGATAGAGTAGCCTGAATTGACGCTAAAGCAAGGCCACCAGAGATATGACCGATTGGACTTGTATCGTTGTAGAAGAAGGTGACATTAAGTGTATCACCCATTGGAATCTCTAGATCAGATTCATCATTACTTGAATCCCATGTTCTTTCATCTGGAACAGATACAATGAGTTCTGTATCTCTTATTTGAACGAATAGATTGGCACCACTCGTTCGCTCTTTGTAATTATCCTTTTGAAGATCAACGATGATTCGGTACTGAGTTCCAGATGAAAGATATGTTGTATCGATGAACATCAAATATGTGCCATTTTCAAGATCAAATGCATGGAGACCTGTGAACGGACCATAGTCATACAGTACTGTTGCATTTGTTATTCCACGGTCAAAAGCAGTGTCATAATATGTAAATCTGATATTTCCAGTCCAACCCCAGTCTTTTTCAGTGGTTAGAGTGGGTCCCCAAACTTCAGTTGTGATTTTACTAATTGTCAGGGTCAAAGTTGCAGTTGCAGTAGCTAGCACAGGATCAGTTGGAAATGCTCTAATTGTAAGTCCCCATGTACCATAGAAACCAAGTGTTGTATTAAATTCCAAATCCCAAAGTTGTGTAGTGCTGTTATACGTGAAAGTTAGATTTAGACCATTGAAGTCAGATGAGTACCAATATATCGTTGCATCACTAACCAATGTTTTGTTTTCAAATTCTGTAAGATTGACTGAGAATCTCACTAACTGTGAATATACCGCCTCAATATCAAACAACAACTCTCCAGTATTATAGTCACGTACTGTGAGTTCGGAACCTGTTCGTGTAATTGATATCCGAATTTGATCACCAGCAGTCAGATAATCTTTGAAGGTGACTGAAAAACGAACTTCATAAGAGCCGGGTTCTAGCACAGTAGCACTGCCGGGGATAGTTCCATTCCAAGTTGAGGAAAATTCATCCCATGCAAGAGGATATTGGACACCTTCAAGAGTGGCATAGAATGTTTCAACCTGTAGGTTATTGATCCAAATGGCTCTCTCAGTATCATTCAATTTAATGCTAAATGAAATCGATTCTCCCCGTTCTACATCCGGAGAGCCCGTGTCTATTAACACAATATCACTGGGTAGTGCAAGAACGACGAGTGTAACTCTTTTGGTTGCCGAATGATACTGGTTCTTCTCTGCGATGATTGTAACAAAACCGGTGCCTGAATCTGCAAGTGATGTGTTGACCCAGGCCTCATAGATTCCAGTATTTCCGATTTCAGTGAATATTCCAAATGCAGTTCCATATGTCCAGTTCAATGATGCTCCAGAAGTACGATTGAGATACAGAGTATTATTATATTCCGCAACTATGTATGCCTGTTCCGTCCATTTCAGTATTATTTCATTATTAAATGGTGAAAGTATCGTTGAGATTTCATTCACCGTAAACGCTGGATTAACGATCATAACGGTGTACGGGTAATAATCAATAGTGATGTTTACTGAATATCCTCCGAAGTCAATCAGGTCGGCAGTACTGAATTCAATTGAAAATACACCCGATTCAGGATAATATGTGATTGTCAAGGAATCTGGAACGTTGCTTGTTCCATAATAGTGCACGTTAATCACACTGTTTGGAATAGATGTATTAGCTATACCATGAACATGGTCAAGGTCTCTCAATGTAATATTTATTATCACATAGTCATTTATCTGAACTGTTGGTGTCTGTACTGATGATTGCATATTCGCCCAGATGAGATCAACTGAACCAGTGAGTGGAATTGGTGATTTGTTCTTGTAATATGGTGAATTGCTTGGATTCCATTGGACTTCAAGTTCAAAGATGAAATCACCTAAATGACTTTCATCCCAAACAAGAGCATCTGTGTTAATTGAGATAAGATATTCTCCTGGAGCGTTTTCAGTCAATGTGTACTCGCTACCTTCATCGAGAGTCCTTACATGACTGACACAGCTGAATAGAATAGTCGCTCCTGGAACTGGATTTCCATTATCTTCATCCAAAAGGAAGAATGTAATATTCATCCAATCATGAACTGGTGTAGTTTCAATCTGCTGTGGTTCAACGAGAATGATACGTTCAGTTGTTGAAACCTTCATTGCTGTTCCATCATCTGTGTAGAATGGACTTGTTCCATCATTCCAGTCTACGAAGATTGTTACATTGAAATCATGTATGAGGATTCCAGAAAGAACTGTTGAGTTGATAGTGATAATGAAAGTTGACCCAAATGGGGTTAGTACATAGTCTCCGAGGTTCAACAGTGTTCCATTTGAATAGATACTAATCTCAGAGGCTGTGATCCCTGGAATCTGCAGACCGTTGATTGAGTCAATATATGCAAAAGTGAAAGTCATATTGTCTAAGAAACGTGGCTGATTTGCAGGTTCCAAAATATCCACTGATGCTGTTCTTCTAATTGTGGTTACTGAAACATCTCGCCGTGCATTGTTATGATATGGTGCTACACCAGACCAAACTGCTGTAACGTTGATGCTGTAGGTGCTTAGTGCACCTAGAATAGTTGAATCAATGTAGATAGTGTATACTCCTGCTGCTCCACTAACAACGAAATAATCGACATCCAGTGTGAGTACACCTGCACCTG
>JAEOSL010000066.1 GCA_016840385.1 Candidatus Thorarchaeota archaeon
CTGCTGTGTCAAGTGTCAGTGTGTAGTAACCATTGCTAACATCATCAAAATAGTATACTGAGTTGTTCCATAGAAGGGATGAATTAAATCCTGCGATATAAGTCATATAGTAAGGTTCTTGAATCCAGAAGCTAACTTCGAGAGTTTCACCCCAATCTCCATAATATGTCGTTTGACTAAGTATTATATCAACTGTCTGTGCTCCAGGTTGAACTATTCCTTGAGCTTGCGCAACCTGATAGAATGCCTTTGTAGCAGTAACAGTGATAGAGAATTGTTGTGCAAGAAGACCAGTTGTGTTAAGACTGAGTTCGTATACACCATCGCCAATTTCTTCCCACTGATATGAATTTCCTGTCACGACTGTCCAATCAGCTGCAATCACTGCCCCTTCAAGTGAAGTACCGTGATCAAAGTCTTCCAATGATAGAACCACTATAATTGGAACACCAACAGCTGTAGATCCTGCTGGTGGAGCTTCAGCAAGGAGTGATGTTTTTACCAATCGGATTTCAGATGGAATATTGATTGCCTCTCGATTGGCATAAAATGGAGAACCAGTGTATGTCAATGAGATATTGAAGTATACAGTTCCAGTTGAGCCAAACACAGTACTGTTCACTAGAAGTTGATACAGTCCACCACCAAGAGTAACAACTTGATAAGCAGGAATTGACCAATTATTGCAAGATAATGTAACATCTGCACCATCAATTCCAATCCCCATTAGATAATCCCTATATTCAAGATTGATAGTGATATTATCGTAGTAAGGTGTTTCTTCAACAAGTGGGAATAGAATAATAGTTGGTCGGAAGGTTGTTGTCACCTGCGTAATTATGGTCCTATCAGAATAATAGGGTGAACCAGATATCCAGTTAATGAATAGACTAAGTTCATGATTAGATACAAGACTAAGAGCATCTAGGACTGTTGAGTTGAAACTGATTTCGAAGTATGACCCAAAGTTTGTCAAAGTGTACTCACTTGATGTAATCACAATTGATGAAACTCCATGACTCAAGGTAATTAGGCTCTTGTCAATTGTAATAGAGGATTTTTCCAAAAAGTCTTCGAAGATAAAACTGAAAGTAATATTCTCGAAGAATGGAGTGTTCTTCGGAGTTTCAAGAAGTCGTATTTGTGTAGGACGCTCAACAACATTTGCAGACAATGTTCTCAATGAAGTTTGATAGTGCGGTGCGCCTACAAGACTAGCTGTCACATTTAACACATAAGTTGCAGGAGAACCCAAAGATGTGCTGTTAATCTCAATAAGATATTCTCCAAGACCCATATCTGTAATCCAATAGTCAGTTCCTAATACTAAAGTCAGAGGAGCACTCGCTACTTGAACTATAGCACCCGTAATACCTGAACCAGTACTATCATCAATGTAGGTGATGATGAACGTGACATTCGACAAGTACGGTGCATTGTCTGGACTTTCATAACCCAATTGAGTTAATCGTTCAAGAACAGTAAAACCAAAGTATTCGAAGGTATCAGTGACATAATTGGATCCCGTATACACAATACTTGCGTTGATGAAGTAGAATCCTGGATCACCAAGAATCGAAGAGTTGAGGATTACAGTGAAATGTCCATCTGCGCCCATTGTTACAGTGTAATAGTCACTATCAACATCCAATGTAAGATCGCCAAGCATTCCAACAGTACTTCCAGAAATTGTGTCTGTAAAGACAAATTCGATTGTAACATTGTTACCCCATTGACCAGGTGTGAATGGGAGATGTGTCAGTTGAGAACTCCGCATTAAGACCATGACAGTAAATTCGTGATTTTGAATGTCAGTATAAAATGGAGACCCTGACCAAGTCAAGTTTAGATGGAGAGTTACAGAACCTATTCCACTTAGACTCGAAGTATCAATTATTATTGAAAATTCTCTTGTACCTGAATCATACAAAATTGTCCAATTAATGCCCGGTTCATTGATGTCTATATTCAAGGATATTGTGTCTGCGATTCTCTCTGCTCGAAGAGAATCAACAAAAGAGAAGACGAAATATGCATCTTCACCGTATGCAGTTGGTGGAACTTGTGTATAATCGACGTATGTAGGGCGTTCAAATACCATTAGAAATATGTTAATCGTTTGATTTTCATACCGAGGCAAAAATCCACTCTTCCATTGGAATGCAATTTCGACCTCAAACATTCCGACTCCCTCAAGTTGAGTGCTGTTGAGATGGAATTCATATATTACAGAAGGTCCATCTATTACAATTTCAACAAAGAAATCATTACCACTAACTGGATTGATACCAATAGGTGTAAATGAGAGGAATACGGCTCCGGATGAATTAGAAATATAGGTGGAGTTGACAACATCATAGAATACCGCAGAGAAAGTAAAATTATCCAAATAGTATGTGGCAACTGGAGCGGTTTCTAAATACAGATCTGTTTGCGTCCCAATCAATCGGAATAATGTATCTAATGATTTAGTTTGGAATTTCTCCCCAACACCAGTCCAACTGATTTCAATCGTGAAATTCTTCCAACCGACGGTGGACCATTGTGATGTTGGTACAGTGATATTGTAGAGTCCTGATCCTAAGTCAGTTACGGAATAGATTAGTGAAGGGAGATCAGGAGTTGTTACTGAAATGTGAATATTAGTAGAACTATTATCAATCCCAATTCCTAAGTCGGTATCGATGTACTCTACTAGTATGAATGCATCAACTCCATACGATGTTTGCATAATCGGGTCTTCAAGTGTAAACAAAGTTGAATGTGAGCTTACAATTACTTGAATCGATATAGTATGGTTTTGCATCATTGCTCCCGAGAAACTTACTTTCACAGAAGTTGTCCCAAGTGGTGTAACATCAGTTGTAAATATGGTCAAATTATACAGACCCGGAGAAATCTCGTCGATACTATAGGAACCTGCCCAATCACAGAGAATTGAATTATTCAAACCTGTTAGTGCTGTGCCATGATCTGCATCGGTCCATTCAAAAGTTAATGAATTGGCCTCGCCTACAGGGATGGAAACAACATTCTGCAGGTATGTTACCTTAGTGTACAATTCACGAACCTCAACATAAAGCAAGTATCTTTGAGGTAGGATATAGGGTGCAGTTCCGGTTACTTCAACTACATATTCACCCATATCCACAAATGAGGTATTCAACCAAAATTGATAACTGCCTGGTGAACCTGCTACTGGAGTTACGCTATAGTAACTCGACCAGTTACAGTCAACAATACCGGTAGTAATTGGGGCACCCAGATAATCCTCAAATCCAATTTGGAACGAACCATTGTACCCAAAGGGTATTGACAAACCAGGAGAGTCAGGCGCTTCAAGATTAAGGACTCCATCAAAATTGAGATTAATTGTGAGTACTTCTTGAATAGTATCAAAATATGGATGGTTCCATTCAAGGTTCAGTATATACTGACCTTTTTGAGGTAGATCACCCGTGTCGAGAGTTATCAGATACTCACCATTTCCACCTTCTCCGAAATATTCAGTACCAGTAGTCCAGTTGTAACTCATCTGACCTCCAGATACTGTGGTACCAGGAATATCACTGTCATTGACACGCAATCTTACTAGAAAGAGATCAGGATAAGTGACATTAGTAGTCCATGTTGAAACAGCATCACTTGGATTCAGTAAAGTGGATTCAGATGCATGGATAATGTTGAATGAACGACGGAAGAATCCGGTCTTGTTCCAATCGGACCCTGCTATACTATTGTTACAGAAAGCTTGGACGATCCATTGACCTGCAGTTGCATTAGTACCAAATGTTAGTTCTTTGGAGTTAGCAAAACCAGTACTATTGACGATAGCAAATTCTGAGTACCAATTGCTACCAGATGGTGAAAACACAGTCAAGTTTACAGGAAGTCCTGCAAACTGAGCACCTACATCAACTGAGAAGAATGAAGCATCTGCGGCTCTCAAATCGAAGCTTCTAGCTGATACACCACTTCTTGTCATGTATAGGTCAGTAATCATATTGTCGCCCTTGCTCTGAATTAACCAGTAACCCCACCTATCAGCATAATTGTATGCACTGATATTCGCAAACCATTCAGGACCATGGCCTTCATCCCATGTTGAGATGTTTACATGTGTAAGTAAGGGTGAGCCAATATAGTATACATCTCGTCCTTCTGGTAAGGAGAGATTGAAGTAATACCGATTATCATACCCATCCGGTATATCCGCAAAGAACCATGTCAAGTATTCAACTTCGGATGAATTTGTTGCTTCAAAATTCTCTCCATAAGAAGTTGGATTTTGTGTTGTTACAGTAGATAGATCTACCCTTGCATAGAGGTTTGTTTCAACATTGAAATCAACAAAGATAATGCGATTTGGATCTGGTGTTGACGGAGTCGGTGTCCAAGAAAATTCAACATTTACTGGACTAGATGTCCAAGTTGGAGATGGAATCTGTGTGACATTTCCCAATCCAGGAACAGTAGAACCAGCAGCGCTGTAATCATTCACACTAATTCCATTCATTTTCAGATTGATGTCAGTCGGATCAGTTTTGGTTTGAAGGTAAAGCTCAACGTTATCAACACGAGCATATGGATCAAGATCAGGACTGTAGTTTACAGTTTGCTGACTGTAGAGACCAACAGTTATTGTTGCACCATCGGATAAATCAAATATTGTTAGATCAGGAATGACAATAAGTCCACTATCATACCAAACCATTTCTGCAGGTACATCTGCAAACGATTTCTGCCATACACGCTGGGTGTAATCATTTGTTTCAATAGAAACAAAGATTGCTACAAAACCATCCGGTCCCCAATCTGATTCAACCCAGTAATCAAGTCGAAATCCGGCCCAAACAACATCTCCACGATCTACTGTAAATGTTTGTTCAGCCCACGCTCGTTCACCAACAGATGGATCTCCTCCTTCTGCTATTTCAAATTCAACACAATCATCACCAGAACCATGACCATCATTTACCCAATATGCCGAGGGTGATGCGTCACCTCCAACAGATACGGTATCTAAGGTCCATGTAGATGGGGAATTTTCCATATCAGGATCCTCTACCCAGGTTCTATTCTCTGTTAGGTCACTAATACCCACAAAGAGCTCATGCCCTTCCCAATCAGTTTCCATTGGAATTGAAACAGAAGCATTGCTTGTGCTACTATTAGATGAGAAATACTGTATTTGATTCCCATCAATAGTATCACTTCTATTTCCATAGGCTTGAGTAGGAAGACCTGATGAAACATTAGACCATGTTGACCAACCTTGATCTGAGGGTATCATGGTTGTGTCAGGTGAATATTGAGGGATTATGGAATTATCATTTTGTTGCTCTGGTAATATTGAGCTATTAGCATTAGGTGGAGTAGTCATTACTGCTAGTGTATTGAAGACCATTAGGAATGCGACTAACGCTATTAGAGGTAACTGATGTCGTGGTTTCATTCTTCCATCCCTCCAATCTCACTAAGTAGAGCATCTATTTCTGCTCTAGTCAAGTTCTTGGCTTGTTCAACCATGAGGTCAGCCTCGGTTTCTTCAATACCCATTTTCACCAATCGCTCCTTGAGGTGTTCGAGTTCTTCATCACTAAGCATCTCCTCAACTGCTTCACCTGGAGCACCTACCTCAGCCTCAGCCTCAGCAAGTTCCTTAGCTCTACGAGCACGTTCCTGTTTTAGAACCTCGTTGATGAATCCAGCCCGCTCGCTGGGTCGCATCTGATCTAGGTCTCTTCGCAGTGTATCCACATCATCTGCAGTTAACCCCACAACGTATGCAAGCTGTTCAAGAAGTGCTTCAACATCCATTGCCTCTATATCAACAGTAGACAGTGAAATATCGTCTATTGTCTTTGTAATATGGACAGGCTCGAGATCTTCATTCATGATAGCTAGTAGCATTTCACGACGAAGTGGAACATCAGCAGCAGATGGAATACGACCCTTGCTTAAAGCTGATATCATTCTTCGAATTATCCGTAGTAATCTAGGTACTGATAGAACTTTGAAATATAGACCTGCAAAAGCTGCTATTGCCAAAAGGCCTATTGTACCATATTGGAATCCAGCAACAAGAGTTGCCTGCTCTACACTTAGTTCTGCATATATATCAAATAGTTGAGAAGCACCTTGGTAATCCAACCTAACTAAACTAATCTCCAAAGAATAGAATGCTAGATTTGGAGCTCTAAATGCAAGACTATATGTTCCATTACCCCAGTCGATATCTTCTTCCGGTACTCGTATCAGACCGTCATCGAGTCGACTACTTGTAATCACAGATATATCAGCATCCGCGATTGGTACTCCATGATCGATATCCATGTAGGTGATATTCACAAGGAAAGTTTCACCGATAAAAATGGATGTAGGAAGGTCATCGAATATTAGTTGAGTGTCTATCTCACGAATTGTAAGTTGTAAAATAATATCAGTTCTGGAATAATTCGCTCGTGAAATAGAAATGATAATTTGATATGGCGTGTCACGATTCTGTAGATTGGATGTGAGATTAGCCTCATCAGGTCCAAAGAGATATGAACCATTTCCAAGATTAGTTAGAAGTGCTGGAGCAAAGTCCCAGATTGCAGTTGCCGAACCATCAATAATGAGCTCATCATTCAGTGTGTCTCTAAATGTGAATATCATTGAGTAGTCGTCGTAGACTGCATATGTAGCTGCTATAGGCCCAGTAACTTCGGTGGGTATAGGTCTAGCAATTAGCTTAACCAAGCTAAATGCAAAGTGATAGTTGTCTTTCCTGAATGTAATTGAAATATCGTGAGGGACATTTCCAGCTAAGACTAATGCAGTGTTCAAGGTCAGAGAGTATGTGCCATTTCCATGATCAAGTAGAGACCCTTTGAACTGCTCCAATGTGTAATTGGTGATTGCTCCAGATATTCCCTCATTTGCAAGAGTATCATTAAAGAACAATCGAAAAGTGACTTCTTCGCCATAGTAGCCACTGAGAGTACCGGCTGTTAATATAACAACCTCAGTATCTACCTCTTCTACCCTAAGGGTAAATTGAATTGAAGATGGAGCAAATCCAGATTTAACACTGGATATTGAAATCATCCATTCCTGAACACCTAGATCAGACGTATTCACTACTGCACTATAATAACCAGGTGTTATGAGTTGAGTTAGATTTCCTACAATAGAACCCACTCCGAATGTTACCGTGGCATCAGTTACAGGTGTGTTAAGGTCTGTATTGTTGAGATAAACTGTAATATTTGCTATATTGTTATAGTTAGTTATTACAACTAAATCAGAGATTGCTACAAGAGTAGTTGATAGTTCAGTAACTTCAACTGTAAGCTGCATACTAATACTCTTGTAGTTGTCAGATGATGCTTGTATCAGAATTTGGTGAGTGCCAACTGATACTCCAGAAACAAGCAAGTCCCCAACGTATTGGCTTGCAGATATTGACCAATTGATTTGACCAGAGCCTCCAATCCAACTATAGTATACATAGGCGCTCTCGATCGGAGAACTGTTTGAGTAGATGAGATAATCTATGTCAATAGTAATGCTCAAACCATTGACAATTGATAGAGGATCGATAGACCCAAGAAGTTTTGAAGCGACTTTGTCAATACGAATCTGGAAGTTTCTTTGTCTAGGTTCATAGTTAAGCAGAGCAGATCTTACGGACACAGTATGTTCGCCAGCAATTATATCCCAACTCTGAATAGTGTAAGTATAGATACCTGGTGAACCTTCAATCATATCCACAGTCAGTGTCGAGATAGTTAAATTGACATATGCACCAACAACAGGATTCCCATTTCTAGCATCGGTGACGTTAGCTTCGAAATCAATGGAATCACCCCATAACGGACTTGAAGGATTAAATGTCAATTCTATTTGAACAGGCACTGCAGCCAGTAGAATATCAGCCAAAATACTTTGATTCTGGTGTAAATACTTTGAACCATTGATTGAGAATGAGTATAAACCCGCATCCAATGATGAAGTCTGAATTATCATTTCGTATATGCCGGAACCAATCTCATGTACCGTGGCAATAGTTGAGTAAGTAGCATTCCAGTCACTCCAGATAACTGCGTTTTCAATGCCGGCACCGAACTCAATTGCAGAGTAGGTGATATTGGCATGAATTTCATCTCCTAGATAATAGGTTACTCCTTGGAGAAGTGTAAAACTGAGTGTAGTTGATACAGAGTTCACTACAACAGAAAAGCTGAGGTTTGTCACATTAGCATAGAATGGACTTCCATACCAAGTCAGATTTACAGTGAAGAAATAACGCCCTAGTCCAGACAGTGTTGTTGTATCAACAAGTATCTGATATGTACCGTCTTTATTGTCAATGATCCAATCAGTGAAAGTAGTTGAATTCACACTTGCGAGAGAAATATCTGCTCCATCAATTCCGTCACCAGAGAGATAGTCACTGAAATCGATCAGTGTACTGATATTAAAGAAATAATACGCGGGTGGAGTAGAAAGAACAGAGGCCTGGGTAAATCTAGAAGAAATTGTGACCGGCGTTGTAGTAGTCGAGTTTTCGTAATATGGTGGTAGGTCACCCCAATGAAAATGAATTGTGATAATATAGCCTGCGACCAAAATTGAAGTTAGTGTCGTGGAATTGATAGATATCCAATAGAATCCGTTGTCATTTGTGAGTGTATACTCGGAATCAAGGATGACTGTACCACTACCATGTGATAGTGTTAGCACAGATTTGTCGATTGATATCATTGTGCTATTCACATCGTCATTTACTGAAATTTGAAATTCTACATTCTCTAGGAACGGTGTGGTAAGTGGCGAACGAGTAACTTCAACCGTCGCATATCTTCTAACCACATCAATTTGCACATCAACTTCTCTACTTTGATAATATGGTGATCCTGGCTTGCTAGCTGAAATAGTGATTGAATATTGACCAAAGTTACCAAAGGCTAGTAGTGTTGAAAAACGAAGACGGTACTCTCCACCAGGTAATGCATCAACCCAATAGGTTACTCCATATATGAGGGTGGCTTCACCACTGGTCGCAGTTATAGTAGCACTGAGAATTCCTGCATAGGTATTGTCATCAATGTAAGAAACTAATACGACAGCTTCTTCCAAGAAGATTGCTAATGGTGGTACTTCATTAGTAAGCTGAGATCTTCTCTCGATTACTGTAAGATAAAAGAAATCATTGGCATCGTAACAAAAATTACTTCCAGTATAAATGATTGAAGCATTTACTGTTTTAGTTCCTAAAGTTAGAAAAACACTTGTGTCAAGAGTAACAGTGTAAGTTCCATCAAAATTATTTACAGCTCCATAGTAACCGAAGAGTGATGCATCGAGAGTTAATGTTCCAGTGCTTAACAGAGACTGGTCATCAAGATCTCTATAGGTAAATACAAGGATCAGGTTCTCTCCATACTGAATTGATGTGTATGACCCATGCTCAAGAGTCGTATATCTACTCCTGATCGTAATTGAAATAGGAATGCTTGTACGGTTCTGGTAAAATGGAGATCCATACCATTCAACATCAAGATAGAAAGTGAAAGTTCCAACATTAGACCACCATGTCGTGTCAATAGAGAGCACGAACTCTTGTGTACCAGGTAAGTATACTGAACTCAGCACTAATCCTGCTTCTTGAACTTGATAATTGAGCTTTGCATCATCGGGTATGTTCAAGCCTGAGAGTACATCAATGTAGGAAAATGTTAGATTAACACTATCACCATAAGGGGTGGTGGGCATCGAATCCCACAGAACACTTGTTTGTCTATAGCGAGTGTAAACTGACACGGATATTGTCCGATTTTCGTATAACGGAAGCTGGCCACTAGTCCAATTCGCATAAATTCGTATATCACATTCTATTAAACCGCTCAGAAATGATGTATCAAACGTAATTTGGTATTCACCATTACCTAGTTCAGTAATGGCCATCAAGCTTTGAGTAAGAGTTTGGCCGGGTGTAAGAACTTCTATGTAGAAGAAAACATTTAGTGGGTAAACACCAGTATCATTAGTGATTCCTGTGCTATTACTGATATCCCAGTAGATAACTGAAAAGGTGACATTCTCTCCATATGGAGTGGATATTGGATTTATACCAATATACAGATCTGTGGGACTTCCTGAAATCCGTACGCTTACTTGTAGTGTTTTATTACTAAATATTGGCTCAGGTCCTGTCCAGTTTGCATATACAGTGATATCTTTCCTCCCGATATTTCCCCATTGATCAGCTCTGATACTCAAAATATACTGTCCTTCTACAGTATCATTAGTCACCGTGAATTCAAGAGAAGGAACCCCTGATGCGGTAGCGTAAATTAGAACATCACTACCGATAATCCCTGAAGCAGTTGTAAGATCATAATATAGAATATTAATTGTAATGTGGCCGGTATAGGCAGTTGGTTCTATTGCATTTGTAAGGGAAAGTGAGGTCAAATGAGTTACGATTTTAATCGTAATGTCGAAAGTGTGATTTTGATAACCAAAACGATTTACATTGAAAACAACAGAATAATCATCACTGATAATGTCGGTTTCTTGAGAATTGAAGGTAATATCATACTCACCAGGAGAACTCATCAGCACTGTATAATCCGACCAATTGCACGAAATCGAGCTCTCAGCATTTAATATCGGTAAGTCATGATCAGTATCCCAATAGGTCAATGTAATTGTTTCATCATCACCTGCAGGAAGTTCGACAATACTATCAGAAACTGATGCTAAGGTGAAAATCTGTCTAACTTCCACAAAGAGGAGTACTTGTGAAGAAGTATAGTAGTCCTGCTGGGCAGTGATGACAACTGCATATGTGCCCAAATTAGAACTATCTGTTGTTATAGTTAGAGTATAATTACCCGGGTCTCCAAGAACTGGATCAATTGTATATGGTGAATCGGTCCAGTTGCAGATTAGAGTTGCACTAGGAATACCAGAGTCTCCAGAGTCAGCATAGAAGAGATATAATACTGCATCGTCACCCCGAGGTACATTCACACCAGGTGCACTTGTGGATTGCAGAGTTGTTTCTTCAACGACATTGATTACAAAGTAGCGTTGGAGTGGGTCATAATACTGTTTATTCCAAGTAATACTAATAACATAACGACCAGGAACTCCAAGATCCGCTGTGTTTAGAACAACGCTGTATTCACCAGTTCCCATGTCATTAAATGATTGGGTTCCGGTTGTCCAATTATACGTTGCAGAACCTCCAGGTAAACGAAAGCCGTTGCTAGAATCATTCACTCCAATCTGAAGAAGCATATCTTGTCCATAGGTCAAGTTTCGTTCCCATGTAATAATCGACTCCCTCGGATATGCAATGTAAATATCAGTACCATGCTCGATGGTGAATGACCTTGAGTAAAACCCGATATTCTCAACCGAGCTACCGGAGATAGAGTCATTCACAGATGCTTGAATGGTCCATTCTCCAACCTCAGCCGTGTAAGCATTTAGATTCAAGTCTGTGGTTTCAGCTATACCAGATGATACTGTGGCATCCAATGTAGTCCATAAATCACCAGAGGAATTGTAAACATCGAAGGTAACGGTAGCTCCATTATAAGCTGAATCGAGATAGGCTCGAAAACGAACATTGTCATTTGCTCGATACGTATTGGTTGTTAGCCATGAAGCTCCACTTGACATTCTGACATCATTAATGATATTGGTTGAATGTCCAGCTATCTTCCAAAAGCCGTTCTGATATATTCCAACAACTCCATCATATACTGAAATATTGAAACTTGTTGAAGTAGACGACCAGTATGGGAAGTCCGTACCTGGATAACGAGGTTCCGAAACAGAATCAATGATTAGTGAACTAGATTTACTGGCATTGAAATAGAAGAAATCAGAATATCCATTTGGAACAGCTATGTAATAGAACGTATTCCAATCCACTTGGCTTGCATTAGAAATCGAGTAACTTGTTCCTGGACTTTGAATAGCTGCTTGATACAAAGAAGATTGGTTTACTTTCTTTGCGTAAACTGTCATATCAACGTCGAATGTGACAAAAATATCGAAATTAGGGTCAGGATTGACGGGTGTTGGAGTCCAACTGAAAGTAGCATTAACTGAATTTCCAACCCAAGGAATAGTTGCGGATTCATAGACCGATCCCAAACTCCATACCCAACTAAATCCATCCGTGGTGTTGGACACGGGCAACCCATTCATTTCCAGATTAACTTGGGTTGGTTGTACACGTGTTTTCATGAATATCTTAACATTATCCATTCTTACTTCAGGATAGAGTTGAGGATTGCTTCCAAATGACCTAGTTGTTCTCATCCCGATTTGGAAGAGAGTAGTTGATGATGTAATGAGTGATGGATCTGCTTCAATTAGTCCAGTAGAATACCATGTTACTTGAGCAAGAACATCACTGAATTGTTTGCGCCATAAATGGTTGGATGCATTATCTGCATTACCAACTTGTGCGTATAACTGCCAAAATCCAATGGGTAGACCACCCCAAGCATCATCAACCCAGTAATCAAGTGAAACACCAACCCATGTAACCTCACCACGATTTGTGTTTACTGTCTGTTCAGCATACATCCGGTCTCCAATATCATGCCGGTAATAACCACCATCTGATTCTCCATCCATGGAGAAGCTAACGTAGCCGCCAGTTATGGACGAATCAACATCATTTGTGTGTGATCCAAGGTCATCTGTTCCAAGAGTCCAATCTGATGTGTCATCGAATCCAGGATTGGTAAGATATGTCCGATTCTCCTGAAGGTCACTCACATTGAGAAATATATCAGTCCCTTCCCAGTTTGCACCTAGAGGAACTGAAATTGTTTGGTTAGTTGTCGTATTCGTAGGGTAATAAGCAAGCTTGAGGTCATCAAATTGATCTGTTCTTTGTCCATACTCTGATACATTCAGAGGAGACCCTTCACCCTCAATAGTTGTGGGTATATCAGAAAGTGAAAAAGATTCAAGAATTTCATCAGGACCTACTTCGATATACTGCCCACCGCCAATATCAACAAGTTGAGAAGATTCTGCATCAGGTAGCTGAGCAAAATTTGTATTCCCAATCAAACCAAAACTTAGCATAAGTGATGCTACTACAAGAAATAGGCTCAAGTTCTTCTTTATTTTCATTGGTTAGTCCCCTATTAGAAATCCTCTCAACTGTGTTTAATGAACACCTGTTTTATTATTTTCTAATATATGAATAGACTTGTGTATAAAAAATCGTTAAACATTTCGATTAATCGAATGATACCTGATTGGAATTCTCAAGATATCAAATCTAATTCTAGCAACCCTCTTCACATGTAGACACCAATAGTGAAGTGAATGCATTCAACAACTGCAAACAAGATTTCATATACTGACTGATTTGATCACCATTTAGATATCGATTCCAAGACTATCAAGGAGAGCGTCTAGGTCTGCCTTTGAAAGATTCTTTGCTTCTTCTACTATGACCTCCACCTCTTCAAGAGCCATTCCCTTCTTCAAGAGTTTACTGCGCAGGTCTTCAAGATCTTCGGGTTTCTGCTCCAGTGGGGCTTCCTCTTCATCTAAGTCGGTTTCGAGAGGTGTAGCTAATACATCTGCTCTACGAGCTCTCTCTTGTTCAATAACTTCCATAATGAAACCAGGACGTTCACTAGCTTTCATTCTTGAAAGATCTGCCCTGAAAGCCTGAATCTCGGCTTCCCCAAGACCAGTGATTGATGCTAGTTCCTCCAAGAGATCATCTACTTCAGGAACAGTCGTCACTATTGAATATGCAGAGATTTCTTCCGCATCCTTGGAGAGTTTCAGAGTTTCGAGGTCCTCATTCACAATCGCCATTATCATTTCTTGGCGAGTTGCAGCAGTAGGAGCTTTTGGAACCCGTCCTTTTGATAATATACGAATCATCCTATTCAATCTACGAAATACTATAGGAACACTCCACACTCGCACATAACCTGCAATCAGTAATGCCACGAGTATTAATGACATTCCGCCGCCCACAGTAATTAATTGACGAACTTGTTGCTCAGCGCTAATATCAGAATTGATTTCGATAATTATGATTTTAGTTTCGTAATCTTCTTTCTGGAAAGTGATAGTGATGTAGATTGTTCTACCAGCATTAGCTCTGAAGAATAGACTATAATCGCCATCCTCTTCAGTAGTGTCAGTTTCGAAGTATGTGATATTCGCTTCATTGTAATCTACAGTAATATTTGCCCCGGAGATACCTAGATTGTGATCTATATCAAAGAAATTCAATCCGATTGAAAAGAGTAAACCAGGTGTTGTTGCGATTGACACATTTTGTGCGGTGAGGGTGGTAAGTATCCTTCGTACTACAACATCGAGATGTAAGGGGCCAATCGTATATTTATTCGAGCTAAATGCAATATCGAAACTGTATGTACCAAATGGAAGATCACCTAACAAATTCAATGAATAGGAACCATTAGCTAACAGCTCAAGTTCGAATTCTCCTAACTCGTTCGAATAAGCAATTCCTATGACCTCTGTAATGTTTGAATCATCCAGCTGGTTCCTCAATGTGAAAATTATACTTGCTGTATCATTTACTGGAATAGAGTATTCGTTTGGTCCTATGATTTCAGCTGGAGTTGCATAAATTTCGATTCTTACAGTAACTGTCCTTGATGTATAGTTTGTCAAATCAAATCTCAAGACTAAGTCGAAAATCCCAGGTGTTTCTACAGTAATATCTACAATTACCGCATACGTACCATTTGGATAAGATACTACTGTAGGAATACCTCCGTCCCAACTTACAATAACATTAGCATCTGTAACTAACTCATTATGTTGAGTGTCATTGAAGAAGAAATTGTATGTTAGTGTATCACCCCAATAACCGCTTTGGAGAATCGGTGTAGCGTACGCCTCAGTTGGAATCGGTAATATTGTAACAATGATTGATTTGATTGCTGTAGCATACCCATCTTTTTCTGCAACTATTCTCAAGTAGATTGATTGAGATGCAAAGCTACTGATATCAATGAAAGCACTGTATGTGCCATTTATTTCTGGATCTAACTGTCCACTCAGACTCCCAAGAACGAACGAGATATTGGCATTCTCTATGAATGCTGAATGGAAGGTATCGTTGTAAACGACTAATATGGAAACAACATCACCAAAGTATACGTTGAGCAAAGTTGATCCATCTTGAATTGAAACAGTGGTTGGCACTGGTATAACATTGATGTCAATTATTGCTTCAAGAAAGCGGTGGTTTGTTGTCACCGTTCTAATAGTAAGCGGATATTGTCCCACAACATATTCTGAAGCATTCACCGTTCCATTGTAATATCCTGGAGTCAGATAGGAACTAAGAGTGTATACTGAACCATTCCATTCCATCGTGACAGTTGCACCAGTAACGGGTGTACCTGTAACTGTATCATTCAAGTAAATGAGGATGCTAACAGAATTATCAATAACAACATTGTAAATTGATTGTTCAGGTAGGATTTGACCAGTAGCTTTTGACACTATTAATGTGAAGGCCTTTTGACGATGTTGGTAGAACTCCTGAGTCACTGTGATAACTGGTTGATAAATACCAAAATCTTCGACTGATGAATCGAGGATTAATCCATAGTATCCATCACCTAGATCTGTGAAATTATAGAGGATTCCATTCCAGACAAGGGTTGCATTCATTCCAGATATCGGAGATCCGTAAACTGGTTCGACTACTTGGAATGTGACATTAACAGATTCTCCCCATTCTGGATAATACGTCGACTGCTCAAGATAGATTTCTACATTTGTAGCTCCCGGCTGAACTGTAATAGTTACCAAAGCTTCTGCATAGAATGATATTGAAGACCAAGCATGGAAGACGTACCTTTCAGATAACAGACCAGTTGTTTCCAATGTTAATTTGTAAAGTCCACCACCTATCTCTTCAAATTGAAAATCAGTTCCATAAAGGTCAGTCCAATTTGATTGTATCATTGCATTCCCCAATAGAAGGTCATGGTCAAAATCTCTCAAAGTTAAGAAGACTTCAATTGGTACGCCAACTGGAGTCGATCCAATGGGTGGAGTTTCTGCAATAAGAGATGTTTGCACAAGTCGAATATTGGCTGGAACATCATATGTGGATCTGCTTGAGTAGAATGGAATTCCTACTTTGCTGAGTGTGAAGTCGAAGTAAACAACACCCACATTTCCAAAGATACTGCTATTCACATGGATGCGGTATAAACCATTACCAAGTCCAGATACAGTGTAATCGGGAACTGTCCAATTCAGACTGGTTATCGACACATCTGCACCATCTATCCCTTGACCACTTAGAAAATCTATGTAGTTGAATTCTATTGTAATATTATCATAGTAAGGTGTATCTACAACCAGCGGAAAGAGAATTTGTGTTGGACGACTCACGGTTGTGGCATATACCACAATTCCTCTAGGGGTATAAAATGGCGAATCACTACTTGTATCAATGAATATCTCAATTTCATGTGCTGATACTAATGCTACTGAATCAAGGATTGTAGAGTTGAATGATATTTCGTAATAGGTTGGATATTCAGTAAGTGAGTAATCACCGGATGCAATTATTGTATTCAATGGGCCATGAGTTAATGTGATATCGGACTTGTCAATGGTGATCTTTGTACCAAGGATGAAGTCCTCAAATTTAAAGCGAATAGTGATGTTTTCAAGAAACGGAGTTTCTCCAGGAGTTTTAGTAACCAGAATTTGTGCTGTGCGCTGAACGACCCTCGTCACTATATTTCTTGCACTTGGTAGATAGAATGGTTCCCCACTGTAAGTGACTGAAACTGTCAGAAGGTATACAGATGGAGCTCCTAAGGTTATTGTGTCTATTTCAATTAAGTAATGTCCGTCTCCGAGGTATTGGACCCAATAATTGCTATCCTTGACTAAAACAAATGTACTATTGCCAGTCACCGAGATATCTGCGCCTGCAATCCCTTGTCCAGTACTGTCATCAGTGTAGGTAACAACAATGGTCAAATTGGATTCGTAAGGTGCAGGGTCTGGACTATCATAACCGAGTTGTGTAAAACGATTCAATATTGAGATGTCGAAGATATCTATTGCTGATGCGTAATTTGGATTGGTATGTACGATGGTAGCATTAATTGCGTATAGTCCGTTGGATGGAAATGCTGTTGTATTTAGGATAACAAGATAATGGCCATCAGCAAGAGCTATTACTGTGTACTTTATTGATGAAACATCAAGAGTGAGAGTACCAGTCATACCCGCTGAGGATCCTGTAACCAAATCAGTGAATATCAACTCAATTGTGACATTGTTGCTCCATTGACTTGGAGCTACTGACAGATGAGTTAGTTGTGTTACGCGTTCTACTACCGTCACAACTAGTTCCTGACTGTTGACAGATGCATAGAATGGTGTACCGATCCAAGTGAGATTGAGATGAATAGTATGTGATCCAATACCAGGTAATGTCACTGTGTCAATGCTAATCGTAAACATTCCTGTAGCATCATTATAGAATAGTTCGAATACTACACCAGGATCATTGAGAGTAACCATGAGCTGTGAAGAATTCAGTATTTTCATTGAAGTGAGTATGTCAACATAACTAAGTGATATGTTAGCCCATTCACCATATGGAGAAGATCCAGAGGGTTCGTAGTTGATGTATGTTGGGCGATCCAATACTAATAGCGATACAACCATTGTTCGATTTTCATACAGTGGTATTTGACCTTTCTTCCACATGAAAACAAATTCAAATCTGAATGTTTCAGTACTTGAGAATAATGCGCTATCAAGTGAGAAGATGTAAGTTCCGGGTACTGTGCCAGATTCATAGAATACGAAATCTTGCTGAGTTACACTATGCCCACTGTCTAAGGTAGTTATCTGCAGATACACATATCCAGAAAGATTACTAATCCTCAAAGTATCTATCGAGTTCCAATAGACAATACTGAAATTGAAGCTATCCTGGTAGTAGGTAGCACTCGGAGCTTGTTCTAGGTAAACATCGGTAGAAGTACCAATGATACGTACAGAATTTTCAATTGTTTGATTATAGAATTTATTTAGTGAACCAGTCCATTCAACAAAAATTGTCAAATCTTTCCAACCAATACTTCCCCACTGAGTACTATCAATACTAATGTTGAAATGTCCTGTACCCAGTAATGAGTCTGAACAACTGTATATGAGGGTGGGCACTCCAGATGATGTTACGATGATGCGAACTTCACCTGTAATATTACTAATCCCAGTTCTTAGCTCAGTATCTTGGTAATAGACAAGAATAGAAATCATGTCACCAAACTGAGTTTGAGAGATAGGCTCATCTAACATAAACAGAGTATTTCTCTTCCGAATCTCAACATCAATATTGAAAGTATGGTTTTGAAAATTATGTTTTTCTACATTAAATTCAACATTGATTAGGTCATCCGGCCCTGTTAGTTGATCAGTGGATTTTGTGAAAATAGTGATGTTGTATACACCAGGGTCGATTTCAATTACTGTATAATTAATATCTCCACTACTATGGAAATCTGTCCAATTACATGTGATTGAGCTACTTGAAGATTCAATTGGTGTATTATAATCACTCTCAGTCCAAGTAAGTATGAAGGAGTCTGACTCTCCTAGAGGGATAGAGAGTCTATTTGCCGAGTATTGAATATTGTTATAGACCTCTCGCACTTGAACATAGAAGAGCATTGTCTGTAGATTGACAAATGGTCCAAAA
>JAEOSL010000160.1 GCA_016840385.1 Candidatus Thorarchaeota archaeon
CATTTTGTAAACATCCAAGGTACTAGGTGACCGATGTGAGTATGACCGCTTGGTCCTCTTCCAGTGTAGATAACAAATTTGTTGCCTTTCTCATATTCGTTGAGAATCCAGCCGAGGTCTCTGTGGGAGAAGAATAGGTCTCTCTTGAGATACAGATTCTTTTCTCCAGCAATCTTGTAAATCTGTTCTTTCATTTTCTCAGTGATACGCTCGGTTCCAAACTCTTTGATGAGTCGGTCATAATCGAGTTTACCGCTGACTTTGAATGGTGTTACAACCATGTCGTCTTTTTCTTCACTCAATGTGAGTGTCTCCTTGGATGTTTTTGCTAACTCATGGTTAGCAGCGTTTGACAACTAGACATTCTAATTAAGCGTGGTGGTTCAAAATATGAGAGTTTTAGTCAAAGAGTTACTCTAAAAAGGCCAATCGCAGACATATTTGATTAATCCTATAGTAAATCAGGAGTTAACAGAATGCGAATCGAAGACTATGAGTTCGAGCAGGAGAAGACCCTCACTAATCTTGCAGACCTCTTGGAAGAGATTGCTGATCAAATCCGCAAGGGCGACGACCTAGAATTGCCAATGCCCACACTCCAAGCAGGGACTATAGTGGTTCCAATTGGAGAGCCTGTGGAAACGGGAATTGAAGTCAAGCTCAGAAAGCAGTTCGTACACGTGAATATTGCACTTGCATGGAGCCGACCTAGAACCACTCAGGAGGACTAATCATTGAGTGAAGAGGTCCTAACTAAAACAGAGATTCTTGCAGGTTTTGTTAAAGTGCTGAGATTGCATGAGCAAATCAGTGACTATGTAAGAGAGAAACTTTGTTGCACTGCAAGTGAAGCTGAAAGAATATCAGAAGATTGGATTGCAAAGAGAAAGAAAGCAGCTGCAAACCTCAAATCTCTGATGGATAAATTTTCGTTCACAGCAAGACTTCCGAAAAATGACCTAGGCATAATGACTCAGGCAGTCATTGATTATTTACTGAGAATCCAATTGACCTTTGCTCAAATTGTTGTGATAATTGATTCACTTAGAGGAGAGTCTTTTGGTGAAATATACATGGACTCGCTAACCACCATCTCATCCAAGGTCCACGAAGCGATTGTTACTCTTCTTCACTTGGTTGAAATTTATGAGAGTGAGCCTGAAAGCGTCAAAGCAGATTTGGATCATATAGTCAAGCTTGAGAGACAAATTGACGAAGACAACATCATCATCTGCCGTCAGATTTCAGTTAGAACAGGTGATGGTGATTCGGATTTCTCATGCTATATGATGAGGAAAATCATTTCAGAGTTGGAACACATATCTGATTATGTGAAAGAGTGCGCAGAGATTCTTGCTGATATTTGAGGGATGCATTCTTGGCGGATGAGTTTGGAATATACCTAGCAGTTGTTATCTTAATCGGAGGTGCAGTACTCGCTAAGATAGCCGAGAGGTACAAATTACCATATCCCATTCCGCTAATGCTAGCAGGAGTAGCTCTGAAAGTATTCATTGATCCTGCGATATTCGAAGGATTCCCACTAGCGCTGATTGCTCAACTTACTCTTGCCTCAGTTCTGTTCTATGCAGGATTAACAATGAACATCAGGGAACTGAGATCATCTCTTCGCTCGGTAGCAGCCTTAGCCACAGTAGGTGTTGTCCTTACATCACTGATTGCTGGAGGAGCTATCTGGCTTGCATTGCCAACACTAGGGATTGGTGTAGCATTCATCATTGGAGCGATTCTATCACCTACTGACCCAGCTGCACTCTTTTCAGTTCTTGAATCAGGAGGTGTACGAGTTAAACGGAAGCTTTTCTCTACGCTCGAGGGAGAAGCAGTATTCAATGATGCAACTGCAGTCATTCTGGTCATCACAGTATTCCTTCCTTTTGCTGTACCAGAACTAGCTCAACCCTGGTGGATAGTTGCAGGTCAATTTGTCGCCAGTATGGTAATGGGAGTGATGATTGGATTCGGTGTGTCATGGTTGATGTCTAAAACTCTACTCAACCTTGAGGGAAGCACAAATACAACAATAGTGACAGCTGCAACTCCTATCATTGCATATGGAGTTGGAGAGTTGTTTGCAGTATTCGGACTCCATCCGGGTGCTCTTGCTGCTGTGTTTGCAGGATTATTCATGGCAAACTCACGAATGATTGGATTACAGATACTTCCTCAGAAATCGATGAGGGGTATAATGAAGAATATGTCATTCATCTTTGAGATCATAGTCTTCATCTTTCTTGGATTCTATTTAGATCTAGCAACAATGACTCCAGAAATCATAGCTGTCGGCGGAATCGTAGCATTATTAGTGATTCTAATCGCAAGACCCGTGTCTGTCTTTGTTGTGACAGCATTTGATCAGAACATGAATTGGAAAGACAGGTTCTTCGTTAGTTGGGCAGGAGTCAAAGGTGTAGCTAGCGCGGCATTGGCAGCAATAGTAGTAGCAGAAGTTAGCATTGATATTGGAGGGCCTATCAGTTCAATCGTATTCATAGTAGTCATTGCCAGTCTCACCATTCAGGGAATATCATCTCCCAGACTTGCCACAATTCTGGGTCTGGTTGAAGAACAAGATGCTGCACAAGAGATAGCAGCAATGAGAGATGCCACACGTCATGCGCTCTTGAAACTTGTAGACAAGTACACAGAAGGTCAAGTAACTAGTGACCTGTACGTTAGATTGAAAGCTGAACTTGAAGAAGAAATTTACAATCTTGAAGATGAATTGCGAAGACTCGTTTCAGACAAAAGAGCAAGGATGAGAGAACTGGAAATCAGAGAAAATGTGTATCGCGAAAAGCTTGCATTCTTTGAGGCTGAATATGAGAAAGGGAAAGTTCCCTCAGGTCTCTTTGAAGATCAGAGAAGAGAACTTCAGGCAGAGATAGACGAGCTTTCAATACAACGTAAACCTCAAACTGATGAGAAAGAAAACTAGCTCAAGTGATAATTATAGCTGAACTTTCTTGTAGGAATCAGGTAGTCTAATCCCAGTTTTACCTGAGAAGACATCTCTTAGCAATTCGATATGCTCATCGAGGTCCTTGAGAAGTTTATCCCTGGCACCTGCTTCGATGTTTGGTTCGACCATCCAGATTGTTAGGTAGTTACTTACTACTCCAATCTCGATTGCACTCTCTTCGAAATCTCTGAAGATAGTGAGCTTGACAAGAAACTCAGACTCGTACATATTCAGAATATCACGAACACTAATCATGATCAAGTCAAGGAACCCAACCAAGTCTTCAAGCTCGGGTGATTCCTCGAGGTCTCCACGCATTGTTTCAGTTAGAGTCTGAATACTTGAAGAGGTGTGTCGTAGATTTTCAAACATGTGCATCAATTTAGTAAAATCACGAATGGAGCTCTCTAATAAAGGCACGAGTCGGTCATACAAATTAACGAGTAGTATTCCCTTGGAGTTCTCACGAATATTCTGGAATCCACTTAATTTTCCAAGTGGACCGTCGAGATGTTCAATCTGCATAATTGTGTTAGTTACTGCTTGGATGGCTTTCGCTGACTTACGCTGGATGTTTGACCACTTTTCAACGAATGTGTCAAGGCCCTCACGGAGGTCATCGAGTGTATCCAAGTAATTTGCCAAGGGTATATCGACTCCGATACATAATTCCTTTTCAGCCCATATAAGAGATTCTAAGGGGCACAAATCACTTGAAAATGCAATTAGGGGCTTTAACTATTCTCATCAATTTAATGCTCCATAAGATTTGCAATTTAAAATATCAGGTCAACTTGAGAAGATCCGATCGTGTGATGATACCACGAATGCGACCTTGACTCTGAACAAGTACTGCTTGGTATTTCTGGAAAAGTGGAGTAATGACATCCACAGGAGTAGTTTCATCTATCATCGGTACTCCCTCTGGACTCATCACAGCTTGCACCGATAACTCACTCATGTCATGTTGTAGATTTCGTATGATGTCACGCTCTGTAATGATCCCAATCATTTGAGTTCCACGAAGAACGGGAATCTGGGAGAAGTTGTGCTTCTGCATCAGACCAACAGCTACCGATGCAGGGTCTCTTGCATCGATGGTGAGAGGATCAATCGTCATGATGTCATAACAGGTCTTACTCTGCCTACTCGTCAATACTTCAACAATCTTGTTGACAACAGAGAGCTTGGGATCCAATGACCCTCTCTCAAGTCTAGCAATGTATGATTGGGAAACACCAACTTCTATCGCCACCTCTGCTTGAGTCATCTTCACCAGTCGTCGAAGATTCTGAAGACTTTCTACCGACATCATTTAACATCAAAAACACATATTCCCTGAGAGAATAAAAATGCTTGGGAATATTACCCATGCGAATGACCCATGAATGAACTTATATGGACATTTCTTCGAGCTCGATGGAAATACGAGTTGATTATTATGAATTTAAAAGTCACACGCGGAGCCGGACCGTCCGTAGATAAACTCGAAGTTGAAATTGTCGAAAGAAAAGGTAAGGGACATCCGGACACCCTTGCAGATAAGGCAGCTGAAGAATTGAGCGTACGCCTTAGTGAGTACTATCTGGAAATTTTTGATCAAGTCCAGCATCACAATGTTGACAAGGTCCTGATTGTTGGTGGACAGTCAAATGCTAAATTTGGGGGCGGAGACGTCATCGAGCCGATCTATATTCTTATGAGTGGTCGAGCCGTTGATGTAGTTGACAAAGATTATTCACGACAGGTTCCTGTCGGAAAGTTTGCAGTTCAACACACAAGAGAATGGTTGAGCAAGGATTTGCCACACCTCGATGTGAACTCAGACGTTATCATCGATTACAAGATTCGTGCAGGAAGCACAGACCTCGTTGGCAACTTTGACCTTGAAACGGGTGTACCACGAGCAAATGATACTTCCTTCGGAGTTGGGTATTCTCCGATGTCACCCCTCGAGCTAATCACTTTGGAATCTGAAGAACTACTCAACAGTCCAAAGGTTAAGAAACAATGGCCCCAGATTGGTGAAGACATCAAGATTATGGGAACTCGAATTGATGGCAAGATCCATGTTCAGGTTGCCGCAGCAATTATCTCCACTGAAACAAAGGACAAGGGCGAATACGCTAATGTCATGGAAGGTATCATTGACATTGTTGCTGACCATGCCGTGAAAATCACGGATATGGAAGTTGAAGTCAGTGTGAACACTGCAGACAGTCCAGCTGATGACCTGTTCTACCTTACCGTTACTGGAACTTCTGCTGAACACGGAGACGATGGAATGGTCGGTCGAGGAAATCGTGCAAACGGTCTCATCACACCTTACAGACCAATGACTCTTGAAGCAGCAGCTGGAAAGAACCCAGTGTCACATGTTGGGAAGACCTACAATGTAGCTGCCCGCGAAATCACCGAACGTGTTTACAAGGAACATCCAGACCTTTCACAGGTCTACTGTTACATCGTAAGCCAGATTGGCGCACCTATCACCGAGCCAAAGGCAATCAACGTAGAACTCTACGGAGATTGTGACCTTGACAAGGTGAGAAAGTCTGTCGAATCAATCTCTGATGAAGTGATTGGCAAACTACCTCGTGTCTGGGAAGGCTTCGTCAAGAGGCAGTACCAGCTCTGGTAATAATTTCAAAAACAATGAAACGAGTAGGGTACTACTAATTGTACCCTACATCGCTCTTTCTTTTTCTTTAGTTATCAATTCCGAGTGATTTTAGGTATGCCTTGTTGTTTGATTCTCTACCTAGGAAATCTCGAACCATATCATCAGGGTCGCGACTACCGCCTGGTGAGAGTATCTTCTCTCGATACTCAAGTCCTGTTTTTTCGTCCATGTATCCATTTTCCTCGAATTTTGTGAAAATGTCTTCTGCGTATACCTTCGACCA
>JAEOSL010000161.1 GCA_016840385.1 Candidatus Thorarchaeota archaeon
TCACGATTAAGAGCATCCTGGTTGCCGTGGATGGCTCAGCACATTCAGAGAAAGCAATAGAATACGCGTGCGCCATGGGTCCACCTTTAGGTGCTGAAGTTGTGTTATTGCATGTAGTTCCCATGGTTGTTTCTGCTACACCCTATCATGATACCGTTTCAGACCAACCTTTCCTATCACTTCAGAAGGTTGGTGAAGATATTCTAGAGAAAGCAAAGAGACATGCAAACCGATGTGGTTGCGAAGTCATTGATATGATATCCAACGGAGACCCAGCAGCTCGCATCATCGATATTGCAACTGAGAGAAAAGCTGATGTCATCATTATTGGCTCTAGAGGCGTTAGTGGAATCAAACGTTTGTTCACGGGCTCTATCAGCGATAAAGTTTCAAAACATGCTGCATGTCCCGTTATGATTGTCCGATAATCGAGTTGTTGAATATTGCCAGCTCAGAGCAACTATGGTGTAACAGTGGATATTGGTACAACAAATATCACATTCAATCTTCTCGAAATTAGTGATGGAACAGTATTGAATCAACACCATATGAGAAATCCTCAAAGTTCTCATGGAATCGATATTATATCTCGGATAAGTTTCGCAACAAGGGTTTCGGAAAATCAAAAACTACTGGTTAGAATCATTCGAGAAGCTGTCAATAATGCAATAGATGGATTGCTTAAGGAAAAAAGAATCAATCCCTCACGAGTTACAGATTTCGTTATTGTTGGGAATACGGTGATGCATCATCTCTTCTTCGACCTGTCTCTAGACTCTTTATTGCGACCACCTTACAAAGCGTCCCATAAGGAATCGATTCTGATACCAGCTTCTGAAGTAGGATTGAGCGTCATACCAAATGCTCAATGTTATTCACCACCAATAGTTGAATCATTTATCGGTCCTGATGCTATTGCGGTTTTATTGGAGAGTCAATTCACTGACAGAGGTGGAACTAAAATCGCCATTGATGTTGGAACGAATACTGAGATAACTCTGGTCACACCTCAAGGTATCTGGATTGCGTCAGGTGCATCTGGTCCTGCATTCGAGGGGTGGACAATTGAGTGTGGGATGAGTGGAGAATCTGGTGCGATTGAGAGTGTCAGAATTGACGGCAAGACCTACGAACCCACAATTTCAGTTCTTGATGGTGGTAATCCGCGAGGAATCTGTGGGACCGGAGCTGTATCAGCAATAGCTGCACTCCTTGATAGCGGATTGTTGCTACCACGAGGATCCATCAATCGAGATATCACATCAAAGTGGCTCTCACTTGATTCCAATATCGCAAAGTACATTCTTGCAACTGGTGATGTGACTTCAACATCAAAGGATATTGTCATCGCACAAACGGATATACGAATGCTTCAACAATCTAAAGCTGCAATCCGAGCTGTCATCGAGATGCTAATGAAGAAATCAGATTGCAAATCAAGAGATATCACTGAGGTGTATTTAACAGGAGTCTTTGGCACGAGTCTCAATATTGAAGATGCGTATCGTATAGGTATGTTTCCGCGTTATGAGAATGCATCAATTACTCAAGTTAGAAATGGTGCCATCAAAGGAGCTGGTCTTCTACTCACTGAAGAGCATCGAAAGAATGTTGAGAATCTAATAGGGAAGTTGAACTACATCGAGCTAACTGAGGAAGAGGAATTTAAGGAACTGTTCTTTTCCTCTCTTCATTTTCCTAGTAAATGAGTGTTTCAGGATCGAAGATTTCTCCATTCCGTATTCTGGATGAAGACAGAGGTCTTCCATCCGCTGTTCGAACTCTAGGAATTATGATAATGTGAAATCTTGCGAGTCCATTATCAATTCGCATTTGGTTTATATCAAATGAATTCTGGACAACCCCAATCTCATCAGATATGATAAGGGCTTCAAGATCATCCATTTTATCAGCTCCTCCTTCCCTTGTGTCTATCGGGAAAATAGAGCATCTCTCAACATCACCTTCCGCCCTAATGAATTCCTCAATCTCCGTATGTCGCTCTTTGTAAGATTGAATGAGGTGTTTCTTAGTCTTATACTGAAGCATCTTATCCGTTGTCAATCCAATAGCTACGTTCTTTCCAATCTTGAATGCACTTCTGAGGATATGCTTGTGTCCTTCATGCAGGTGGTCGAAAGAACCTGCGAAGACGACCTTATTGTAAAGCCATGGGTCGTCTCCCAGGAATTACACACTCCTTGACTCGATAACCTCTGCTTCTGCTAGGTCTTTCACAATCTTCAGAAGTTTACCTGACTCGATATCTCCGAATTCAAAACAGAGCATATCCCAAATGGTGTCAAGTGATGTCCAATCTTCGGACATGTTCAAGAGTTCATCCAATCTGTCCCATGAGTGTGGGTCTTCTCTTCTCATCCTTTCATACTCGGGAGCCTTGTCCCCGAGTTTCTGAATGAGAAAAGTTGGACTCAAAGCATGTTCGTGAATGCGCTTGATTTCCATACCAAAACTTTCGGGATCTAGAACAATATCATCTTCTTGCATTGCTTCAAGTCCGACTTCAGCACATGCGCCTTCGTAGGCTTTTCGTGCAATCACCATCTCAGTGGTGTAAGCCATTTGGAGACTGGTCTTCAATGCAGTTCTGATTGCTTCTTGTTCAGCGATCAATGACCATTCAGTTGTAGCCTTATCAAGAGTTGCTTGACCCAAGTCATGAGCGAGACCAAGCCATCGCAGGACTCTTGGGTAAATCTTCTCAGGGTCTCCAAGACACCTTGAGAGTTCAGTTACACCTTGTGTTGACACACTTTGCATGAGTTCAATGAACTCGTTTCGAGCAAGGGTCATGACGGTTTCTTCGTACACGTGTTTTGGCAGAACCATCGAGAGAGATGTGAGTGCTGCGATTCTCGATGCATAAGCCATCTGTCGTGTGTCAATCTTGTCTATGGTGTCGGTTGAAGTGTGGTAGAATCTGTCCGGACTCTGATTCAGCATCACAGCTGGAATTCCAACTGTACTATCAGTTAGCATGAAGTGGTCACTACCTGCACTATACCTGTCATACTTGAAGGGTAACGGTGCCATTGTGCCGCCTTCTCTTCTGTCGTCCTTGCGAGTTGCTTCAGTAGCTCCCCAATATCGGACAACGTTGTTCAGAGTACTTGGTAGTGAGAAGGGTGTTCTAAATAGATGAAGAGTAGAACCGGCCTTTGCTGGATCTGCTCCGACCATATCCATGTTGAGCATTCCAACACAACCCTTCAAAGCTGCCTTTTCTCTGTCAATGAAGTAGATTGTACCTGACCATTCAGGCATCCAAATGAAACGAATTGAGTACGATGGCTTCGGAATCTTACCTTCATCGATTAATTGTGAAATGACTCTGAGTGCTTCCATGATAGCCCCACTTCCAGAGGCATTATCATTTGCACCTTGATTTGGATGGCATACATGAGCTGCAAGCCAGAATTCCTTAGTCTTATCCTCTCCAGGAATAAGGGCTGTAAGTACTTCGATCTTACCCACCTTGAGTGAAGCATCAACCTTAGCTTTCACTTTGACCGTCTTTCCTTCTTCAAGCATACCTTTCAGCTTGAGGCCATCTGCTTGAGTTAGGGAAAATCCGAATCGTGCTGAGGCTTTCTCATTTCCGCCTGGCCAGATTGCATCGTACCGTCTTAGGTCGGCAATTTCATCTCTGTCTGAAGGAGGTACAAAGGTCAGAAGACCAGCTGCGCCCATCTTTACGCATGCAACTTGGTGAACCATTCTTGCCATTCCTTCAGTTAGGACAATCTTTCCCTTGACATCCTTTCCTTCATAGTCCTCAGGACTTAATCCCTTACCGACATAGACAACTTCTGCTTCCATGTCTGTAGACGTAGAATGTGCAATGAGAGAAATCGGTTCTGCAGTGTAATCTGCAAGCAACTTTTCTTCTGGCTCGATTAATGTCAACTTTCCTGATTTTGCTTTCCATCCATGAATTGCTTCCCATGTACCAATGGTCGTTTTTCCATCAGCTGGATATTCATGCAGTTTGACTTCAACACCAGAAAGTCCTTCGATTTCTTTCTTCAAGTACATCACTGCATCATGAAGTCCAGGACTTGCCTGAATTCTATGATGCGTGGATATTGACTGAACATATCCTTTGGCTCGAATACCTGAAACGGTATCTGCCACTACCTTAACAATCTCTTCTGGTAGCATAATTACCACTCACACACGTAAAACGAGAGAAATTCTAGCATAAGAAGCCTACGAATACAGCTATTTTGTACAAAAGAGGTAGAAAAAGGAAAGAGATGCCGAAGTATTCACTCAGGCATATCGTGTATTAATTTTGAATGAATCTATGGGGCTGTAGAATCAGCTGGAATCACTACATCTTCTGGTCTTGCACCAAGTTCTGCATCAAGTTGAAGTAATGCAGGTATCGAATCTCCGATTAACTTCAGCTTGTCACGTATTTCCATTGTCTTTGCTTCTTCTTCGGTCTGCTCGTTGTAGAACCAGGTAAGCATTGACTGAGTAGATCTGTCTCCAAGCCTATCAGCAATGTCGCCAATCTTGTAGATTCTCTCAGTGACAATTGCTTCGTGATGATATGCGTCTGCGAAGACATCGTGAGCTGAAGCCCATTCGGTCTTAGGAGCATCAATTTGCTTCATCGTGACCCTAGCTCCCCTCTCGGTGAGGTGACGATAGAATCTCATTGCATGTGCAAATTCTTCCTGATATTGAATTTCCATCCACTTGGCCATTCCGCCGAGGTTCTGTTCCTCTAGCCATGTGCCCATTGAGAGGTAAAGGAATGCAGAATACAGCTCGAAGTTGAGCTGGTCATTTATTGCGTCTACTAATTCTTGTGAAATCTCCATATTATGCACCTCAACTAACGGTATTTTCCTTCCGCTGTTGATATACTTCACAATAGCTAATTATTTTGTATTTAAACTTTCGATATGACACTGGAAGAGAGGTAAAATTTCAGTAGAGGTCTGTCCAACGAACCTTTTTTTGATGGGAATAGAAGGTTTTGATTTGTATTAAGCCGGAGTGACGACTATGGCGATAGCGGATTTAACGATTCTTACAATTCTCTTTGAGTTACTTCCCCCTTTGATTGTAACTTTTGTCTACCTTATATTCTTTGGAAAACGGAAGAGTAAACTCATTGAAGTATTCATTGGAGTAATGTTTCTCAAGAGCATAACATGGTTCTTGTTGGGCATTGCATTCGATTTGTTGGTTTATTTACCATTGGCAGATCCTGTTGTTGATACGACTGGTCTATCATGGGCATTATTTACCGATATGCTGTTCCAGTTTGCATTCTCCTTGCAAGATTTCCTCACATGGATATTAATTGCATTTTACGCTGTTCTATTCGGGATGGGCGTATTAGCAATCAAACTATTGCTTCAGGACCCATTGAAGATGCGATTCAAGAATGTTATTCGAAGAATCACAAGAAGGGAGCCTGAGAGTGATGGATTTGCGAATTTCAGAGACCGTGTGAATAACATTCGCTTTGAAGGAGTTGAACCTCAGCCACTTGACCCAGAAGTCCAATCAAGAGTTTGGCGTGATGCATGGAAAGATTATCTGATTATTGGGCTGGCTACGCTTATTCCTTCAATCTCAGCATACATGGGAGGTATGGGTGAATACATTCAAGCTCTGGATACAGGTATTCCAGTAGTAGCTAACAATTACCTTCTTGCAATCACAATATTCCTAACATGGATTTATAGATTCGGATATCCCGCATCAAACAGAATTGCAAAAGGTGCTGGATTGCATTTGGGTGACCG
>JAEOSL010000010.1 GCA_016840385.1 Candidatus Thorarchaeota archaeon
GCCAACAAGCTCGAAGTATTCACCGACTCCTTTCATCACAATAGTTCCAATAGCTCGCTTTGTGCTCATCTTGGAGAGCTTCTCAAATCCCCGAGTCCAGCCAAGGTCAAGGATGTCATCAATAGTTGTCCCAAACCTCTTCAGGATCGACGTACCAATTGATTTGAACCTAGAACCAAGATTAACTAGGTCAGTAAACCTTGTTCCTGCTAGTTGAGTGGCTCCTATCCATTACAATACACCAACCCTACTGAGAAACCTATCAGTCAACAGTTATTTCAATATTGCTCTTAATCAACATTGATTATCTGTAGTGGGGTGCTTATATCCAAGTTATGCAATCAATGAGTATGGTCCTTGCAAAGAATATCGAGGTCGACCCCAGTTTATCAGACATCAAATCGGGAAAGGTGAAACGGCCCAAAGAGATTCGGATCTCCACCGAGGTGAGTGGTCTTTTCGGTCCCATGACCAATACTACAGTTTGGAACACTCAGTATGATCATTCGGATAGGTTATTCCAAGAAGATATCGTATTTCGAGAAGGTTGGCTCATCACTGGAAAGAAGAAGGAACGAGTCATGCCGTGGCACACTGCCATGTCCCACATCAGGACCATCACAAAGGTGGGTGGTCTGCTCTTCAAGACCAAGAAGTACACCAAACACAGGCTATACGGAAGTCGCCATTCCCATAGTGGTCCGATCTTCGAGGTCATTGCTCAGGAACCAGATGGAAAAGAGAAATGGGTCCTAGTTGGTAGTGAAGAAGATGCAACACTCTGGGATACTCTCACACGGGCACTCCAACAAGTAGAGCTTGGTCCTCCAAAGGTTACGCAATTGCAAGTGAAGATTGCCCGTGACAAGTACTATCCAGACCACAGTCTTGCCAAGACCATCGACCTAGCTCGTGAGATCAGTCTTCGGTTACGCTTCAACCTGTATCAGGTCATTGAGGACATTGCACAGGGAGATAAACTTAGAGCACGATTCATGTCCTTTGAGAAGGATGACCTTGACTCTGTGAAAGACATGACTGAAACTGTCTGGAGATCATTCTCCGATGCTAGTGTTCCGAAGGTATGGGACTGATGAGTCCTCTTCCTCATCATCTCCGTTTCATTACAACGAGCCCCACTACTACAACACTTGCCACTCCAGCTCCTGCTATCAAGTACAGGGTCATTGGCGGCGTATAGCTTCGAGGTTCAATCACAACGGTGTATGACTTGGAGGGTGAAACCGCCTCATTGCCTAGGTTGTCCCAAGCAAAGACCTTGTACCCAACTATAGTGTCTGCCGCTTGACCAGGAATCGTTCCATTCCACTGTGTACCTGATTCGCTCATTGTCACGTTGATCCATGTATAACTATCAACGGAATATGAGAGGACAACCTCAGAGATACCACAGGTGTCAGATATTTCGGCAGAAACTTCAACGGATTCCCCTGCTGATCCAGATGCCTGTGAAAGAATGATATTGGGACCAGATGCAGATTGCACTGTCACTGTCACATTATCACTGACACTCATCCTTGATGTAAAATACAAGGTCACACCGATGATGTGCTCACCAACTGAAAGTCCACCAAATTCAGTCCAGTATGGAGAACCATCCCAAACACCATAGCTTGCTAATTCACCATTGATAAAGGTCTTGTGAGACTCAGGGAGGGTCCCATTAGCATGCCAAGTGACCCTAACGCTGTCACCGTGCTCTATGACAATGTCTGCTGGATGGGTGATAGTGGACTCGATAAACACCTGCGGGTAGTGGTCGATTCCACCTTGGTTTCCGGGAACTGTATATGTTCCCTCCCCATCATAGTCAGACCAATAATTACCTACACTGACCCCATCATCCCAGTAATTTGCAGCAATGACCTCGATTCCTTGCCAGTCCTCTTGATTGAAACCTATGAAATTAGCATAGAGTGTAGAGTTGTGCCCATCAACTGACTCAACGTAGTATCTGATGATTGATCTGGCACGGCGTTCTACTCACGATTCTATTGAGAGTATGTTCGCGCTGAGTGGCTTAACCTTCTATCTCGGAAAGAGCGAGCTGGGCGGAGATAAGGACTTGTGGTGATGTTAGCAGATATGAAGAAAAAAGAGATAGAGATGGGTGATAACCTCAAGTTTCTTGCATCAATGTATGGACTGGAAGAAAGGGGGATCAAGGTTCAGGTCAGAAACCGCAACTCAATGGAAAAGTCCAGAGTGTTTACCCTTGGAAAATATAAACCGTTTAGGAATAAAATATTGGTTCTAGAGGAACTCAAACCCTATTGGTTCATTCTACTTACAACTATTGTTCATGAGTATCGTCATTATCAACAGAGAAAACAGATGTTTTTTTCCTTGGGAACGTTACTAGTACTTTGCATAATATCATTAGCATTTGAGTCCTCAATATATTGGTATATCATCCCAGTTATCTGTGTGGTATTAATGATTCTAGCACAGCAATACTTTGAATGGGACGCCAAAAGATGTGTTACAAGATATCTTGACGTTGAGATTCTTTTTCAGGACGCTCTTGAAAAATTATTACTAGTTCAGGGGCTGGAAAACAGTAACAAAGCTACCCGATACTATTTCAAAAAAATACACAGATTGATCAAAACAGCATACCCATCACTTACAATATGATTTCTTCAAGGTCCATTAACTGTTCAAGAACTACGTAAGTCGCCATAACATCATCCTTGTTGTATTGCAGTAGTCACTCCCAATTAGCTTCATCTCCTGTTTCAAGATTTTCCATATTGGTGAGATGAAAGCACTTTCTACAGTTCAATTTCCGGTCATTTATACTTGGTACAAGTCTACTCTGAAAGTCTACTAATTATCGGATTAGCCGCATAAAGCGCACCCAACAAAACCAGGGATCCAAGAATAGCCCCAAATAGAACAATAAACGAGGGAGTCGCCATGTATACAATAACTGTGAGAATGCCATATGTGACGATGAATGCTGATAGAAGATTGTACTCACTCTTTTTTCCAGTGGTTGTCTGACTTGAATAGGTTCTACCACTAGGAAAATTCCATCGTACTCCTGATTTTGTGAAGCTGTCTTCAACCAAATGCATTAGAAAACCAAATGGTAATCCAATCCATACATACCAAACCCAAATAGTCGTTTCTAAGGGAAGAAGCAGTACATATGTTGAATGTAGAAATATGATAGCTATCGGGATCGCAAAGAAAATCGTTGCGAGAAAACAACCAATAAATGAGTGTAAATATCCGCGGTGTTTCTCTCGATATGCGTCAGAACGAGTTCTCAAAATCCACGTCATTGGTTTATAGAATATGTATTTTCCAAAAAGACCGATTGGCCTCCAATATCCATGCATCACCTTGGCATCCGAAGCATCTACATCGGGTAGTAAGCAACCCAGTAATACGCCTCCAAGGAGATACCCCATCACGTTGGTCATTGTATCTGGTGCCATATTAAACAGAGCCATGATAGTAGGCAGACTAATCATGAATGAAGCTGTCAGATGGGATTCCCCTCTCATAATGGATTCCGTGAATCAATCATTCAGATAAATCCACTGACTCACTCCACCACACCAATGACACCCTCTTGGCTCTCATGAAGACTCAGAACTACCCTCCA
Source organism: Candidatus Thorarchaeota archaeon (assembly GCA_016840385.1). The sequence continues at coordinate 3,638 of JAEOSL010000010.1, forward strand.
TTTGCCATCCAAGTCTATTCTGTTGTTTCTACTCTCCGCATGAAGCACCCGTAGTATCCTCTACAGAGCGAGCAGGAGAACATACATGGATCAAGAACATGATTGTCACCTACCTCATGAGGTGGGTAGGCCAGCACGAAATGGTGATTTCAACATGAGAAGAACTCATGCGCCCTTCTTTTCACTTATCATTTACCCATCCAATCACATAGTTCAAATGGTTTCATCTCCACGTTCTCTCAACAATTAGTGTTAGGTTGAAAGATTTGGCTAATAAAGAAGAGAAAGATAGCGTGACTCTCTACCCTCAGATCATTTTCGGGATATATTTGTGTCAGGAGTTCTCAGATAGCCTACAGAGTTCAGGTTATGATGATACGGGTGGGACCATTCATAGTAGAAACTTGGGTAGATATTCAATTGCATCTCAAGACTGGCCAGCCCGATTAGGAAGTCCCGAGGTGTTGCAGTATAAAGAGAAGAAGATTATACTTACATATCATCACCCAAAGAACCCAGACCCAATTACTGTTAGTAGTAGGGATGACCTTGCTACATTTCTCAGTAATATAATTCAGATGGAGAAAGATTTACTTGCTCGTAGAGATTCCTATAATCCAGAAAGCATAGGACTCCCTCTAGATGCTCATCTACACTCCTGTTATTTCGTATTTTCGACTGAAGATATTAATTTGTACAAGTCGAAATTAGTGGAGTTAGGTGCTCCTCGAATAGAAAGTGTGGGGCAATACTACATCACAAAAGGATTCCATAGAACTCTTCTTTCTGACGTAAATGGTAAGAATAAAGCCATCCTCTTCATTAATCACAAGGATTACGAAAAAGAGTTTCCTTCTGATTCCGAACGGAAATTAAGCCCAAAATTCTCACCCATTGTAAACTCTATTCTTATCAGATTGTACAATGATGCCTTTGTTGACCTTATATTCCCTATACTCCTTAGTTCGTCACAATTGCTAGATTCTATTAGGACTGAGATTCCAAATGAGGAACTAAAAAGACAGACTAGATATGACAAGCTCACAAGGATATATGATATGACTCATGCTTTAAGGCGGATTCAAATTCAAACAAGAAGAGTTCCGCGAATTGTAGAGGATGTTGATAAATTGAATGAGGAATCGGATAGAAGTCTATCTGAATTCCAACATCGTGGTTTACCTCTTCACTCTTTGAAAAGCTTCTCAGAGTCATTCGAGGAAAACTTGGATTCATTTGAAACCTATATACAATCGAAATTGGATATAGAAGGTGCTCTATTACAATATTCAACAGGACAGACATTCAACAAGCTATCGATATTCATAGGGATTTTGGTAATTTTTGAGGTTTGGGCCGCAATCAACACTTGGTTGCTCAGTTTAGATTTCTTTGTGGAAAATCCTAGCTATATTCTAATCGGTACAGGTTTTTGGGGAGTATTAGTTATCACTCTTCTATGCTCAATCCTGTTCATTATCAAGAGATACCAAGCATAGTGGATTCACCCTGATTTGACATCCTTTGAGATTTGTATTTTCTGGGCAAACTCGTCCAAGGTTGTCTGTTGATCCCTTGTCAGACATTGCACAGGACACTGCCGACACCCCACCCAACAGGCTGGTTGGTCATGCATCACCAAGACTGATATAGTGGATATATCAGAGCAATTCTTGAGGGATTTGTTCAATGACTGACACATTGAAGTACAAAATTGCATTATCAGACCCGAAACATGCTCTTCTTGTGAAGACAACAGTTGAGAATGTGTTGACCTCTCTAGTCAGAAAGAAACAGATCAGTAACTGGGATGTACGTGAGGAGTAACTGCATCACCAATGTAGATTCTGCTGTTGTATCTGGCACGGCGTTCTACCTACGATTCTTCTGAGAGTATGTACGCGCTGAGAGGGATAATCTTCTATCTCGGTGTGTCCGAGCTAACCACATTTTTTATTGATGCAGAGTGATAGAAGACAATGGTGATGTGATGAATCCGACTGAGGATGGACTATCACTCGACAATACACAGAAGGAACATGTAATCAAGCTCTTCAATCTTGGGTGGAATTTAGGAGATATCAGAACTGAGGTCTACTCACACATCTACAATAGTGAACCAACTATAACGTTCAGAAAATATCGCTCCCGTACATTGCGCCTTAAGGACAAGGAGAAACAGAATACCATTTCTTTCTTTGGAAAGCAATGAAATTAGTGAGATAGGTTTCTCTTTTCTCAGAGAATGTCATCAAATAGAGGAGATTCGTTTGAATAATAATAGCTTGTCCACTGTTGACTTATCTGCCTTTTCTGATCATCAGAACGTCCGTCTATTAGATTTAAGCTTGAACAAAATCAAGGAGATTGACCTCTCTCCATTAAGCAACTTGCCATCCTTGGAACGAATCAAGCTGTGTGATAATGAACTAAAGGAAGTGGATTTGACTCCATTGAAAGGCAACTCTCGTTTGCTAAGAATCGATTTAGCACACAATAAGCTCCGATCTGTGGATCTTACTCCCTTAGCACATTTACCCGCACTTAGAGAACTTTGGTTATATCTAAACGAGATACAATCCATCGATTTACTTCCACTTGGACAAATTGAAAGCTTGCAAGAATTACGTCTAGAAAGGAATCGACTTTTGTCCATAAATCTTGACCCATTAATAAGATGTCGACACTTGAAGGATCTTCAATTGAGTAATAACCTCATTCAAGAGGCCGATATCTCATCACTTTTTTCCTGTCAGAGATTAAAGACATTCGAAATTGATCACAATGTTACATTAATTGCTTCTTCAAATCTAAGAGAGCATCACACCATACCCAACGGAGTCAAATCCGTATTAGATCGAGTGGAATGGACACCTATCAAAAAGGAAGAATCTATTCCCATAGAAGTAAAGACCACTGAATTTGGAATGGAAAAATGGAGTGGATTTTGGAAAGACGTTTTGAAATGCATTAAAAAAGAAGCGAAAGAAATTGGACTTCCTGTAGAATCACAGGAACTATCTGAAGAGCAGTATATACAGTTTGTTCGCTTACAGGCAAAGTGCTACTACGGGAAAATGAGTAAAGTCGGAGATAAAAGGTTCGACGAAATGATTAACGAACTACTCAAACCTATTATGATTGAAAGAAAAAAACTGGATGAGAAGCTATTTCGATACTACTCGAAATTTGGTGATCCACGTAAGCTTGTTGAAGCTGAGAGTTTCGTAAAGAAAGTAAATGCAGCAATATGGGCTGAAATAGAGCTTTCGATTGATTCTGAAGATGCAAGAATGATGGGACGCTTATGGATTATCTCATTCATTAATGAGCTAACTTTTACATCACTTCTAGAATCAATTCGTCCCTTATTGGATATAGTGGGTCTTGCAAACATTGCCCTTAAACTAGACCTCAATTGGGCAGCATCACTAATAGCACTTGTTTTGGAAGAAGCGATGGTTAAAGATAGACTAAGGGCAATGGGAATAGAACCCAGAAGAAAAGACAGTTACCACAAGCTTACAGAAAAGTTAGTTGAAAAATATAAAGAACAGGGGGTTCGTCCCATAACAGAGCTTCTACTTAGTGATGGATATCGTAATATTAGACATGAAGTTGTACATGATCCTATAAAATGGAATCCTAGCGAGGACGATACTTCAGAAATTATTCGCCATGCCGTAAGTCTTGCACGATTCCTATATCCCGATTCATTCAAAGATGAATAAAATTCTCATAGAGCACAACCCACCGTTATGATTCTTATAATTCCTAACTTCGTCGCTGAATATCTCTAATCATTTTCGTGAACAAAGAAGTTCCACAGCGAGGTTCAATGTGAAGATTGCATACTTTCCTTTAATGAGGATGGATCAAATGATGCCGTTCATTATTCGCTCTGCTTCCTAGTAAATCCCTTACTTTGAAATTGGCAAGAATTTCAAAGACGTGGTGCTCCATATGTTCTTGCGATGTCATTTGGCGAAACAAACCCGGCAAGACCCAGTTCAGCCCTGTCTACTCCGATTTCATCTAAACAGTGCATAATGAGCATGGTGCACATTTCTTTGCCTGGACTGTCGATTGTACCGAATGTCACAGCCTCAATGTAGTCAAAGTCCGACGGGTTCTTTGAGCGGACACAATTGCACAGAGCTTCTACTTGGCTATCAGTCAGGTCAAGTCTGATGATAGAATGCTCCCTATTTAGCGCTTGATCGAGAGGGTTGTCCTCAATCCCTTCACTTGTAGCATCGATAAGTCTTGAGTTACAGACAAGACCTGCATGTGAATACCCGTACCCGCAAGTAGCATGGTCGATAACATGTCCAGCAGCAGAGTCAGCAGCGAACAAGACAATGTCTCCTGTGGATGGTGTTTGTTCCTCTTCATTAATCACACCACGCTTAACAATACAAGTTTCGATATAATCTGCGGCCTCCACAAGTTGTCTAACGATCCCGTGCACTGCGCACCTAGCCTCATCCGACAGGAATTCAATTAGACAATCTCCTTTGCAAAATAACGAAAATCTGCCGCAGTCGTCCAAGCAGTCATCGAAGTCGTCGTATGCTCCATTCATACACTTCCATATTTCGTTAACATTACGATATACAGCCTCCACGAACTCTTTTGTACAATCCACAAGCTCATAGACGCTATCTATTATTAATTGGATAAAGTTGGTCAATTCACATATTCTTAGAATCGCACCAAAAAACTCCATGGATTCCTGAAAAACCAAGTCTGTCGTGACTATGGTTTTCCATGTATCGGCGAATTCCTTAGCATTGCTCCATGAAATCAGCTTAACCTGTTCGCTGGTTGTTTTCTTTGATTTTTCGAAAATTCTCAGACCCATTGATGAAAGCACTATATGCCCACTTTTCGTTGCGATTGTAGCAACTGGCCCCGATGGAGTCACTTGAAACCGTAGTGAGCCATCGTCCTTGAAAATAACGGCTATTGGCATACGACTATTTTGTGGGTCCAGACCTACTGTAAAACCCAAACGCGGTATGTGATAGAACTGGCCTACCCTGCCATCTGGCAATGAGCCACACTCCACCCTGGTCATCAAAGGATCAACCTTCTTTCTTCCTTTCTTCTTTTTCGACAAATTATAACCTCCTATGCTGTGTCTTCTTCTTTGCCCCAGAACTTGACCACAAGACTGTAGGGCATTCTTTTAGACAGATGGATCTAGAACAAAGCATGTATTGCGAATATTATAGATTCGTTACGCCCCGTCTTCGAAACCACCGGTTATTTGTCGCTAAGCTTCTATTTAACACCTTCATTTATTAAAATAATTCAATAAGTTATGTAAAACCATTTGATAAAGAATAAAGTAGCAGATGCGTGATGTCCTCAATCAAGTTACTGTTGAAATGGAATACCAGCATTATTGGTCATTTAACCTCGTTGGCCTCTATCCCGAGATTGTGCTCGTTTTTTCAACTCCTGTACAAACAGGTCATTTTGTGATTTGACATCAGGCATTGCTGGAAGGGTTCCGAGTTTTTTAGGACCAATAATCGGTGAGATATCGAGTCCAGGCAGATACGAGGGATCCTCTCCGAACGTTCGACAAGTTCCTGTCGCAGGGTCACACTCCGACCCCTCTTGACATCTGATCTTGGTACATTGTCCAGATGATACCGGTGGAGGCTGCTGACCACCAGCACCAGAAGGAACGCAATTACAATTCTCATCGAGGACAAAACCTTCCATACACAATGCTACTGATGCACATCTTGTTGGTGCTGCTCTATCTAATGATACAAAGCAGAGATTATTTGCCTCTCCTGTTGGGTGCTTCTGGATCAGGATAGATTAGCGTGTCTAACTTTGAACCTTCAAGTTCCTCCTCCAGCATGTCCTCAATCCAAATATATGCACACTCATCTACGACATAACCATCAATCGGAAGGTCACCTGCTGGCGTTGTTGTTGTTGACAAGCACCCACACACCCGTACACTGGGTCCACGGTGTTCCACTGGTTCTTGGGATTCCAGCGAACACGGGCAACTCGCTTTCGAACTATTCCCACTGGACCTGAGTAGTCTATCCATACCTCAGCACGTTTGCGAGATGGATTCAAACCAAGGTCGATTGGTTGGAGAAGCTCGGTCTCAATGTTCACCACTGAGCACCCCCAAGAGTGAACATACACTGATGGCCACAGCTCCAACAATTGGTTAGACATCCAGCAGTGTCTGTGTACCTAGCAGTCAGATACTTCTTCCCACTTCGCCAGCGATTGGTTATCTTCCCAGAGGTGTTTGACTTGACCCCGTGGACCTTGCTAAGGTCGAAAAGATGAATGAAGGGGTTGGTCCCTCGAAAACGAAGGGGTTGCTGGAGCACGTTGGGCAGGGACATGAGGTCGTCTTGCACATCCCATAGTAGGGAGTCTTCCTTGAAGGGAGCAGTCACCACTCTTCGGACTGACCGACCACCAAGGTCCTCGTACCTGTCGAGAGCATCACAGATGATGTCAATATGCTCCTGTGGGTCAAGGGCAGACAGTGAGCCATGAATGATTGCTTCATTTTTTGCCATCTGTGCAAACATATAGTCGGTAGGAACCTTCCAGAAGCGAGTGAGGAAAATCGTGGTGATGTCGTATTGATCAGCAAAATGCATGGTCCTGATTCCGAGAGGCCAGTCGGTTGAGGGGTCTCCAGTAACCCCATTCCGCACACAGTCGCCTATGAGTAGGTCAAGTTGCTTTCCCAGAGGCTTCTCCTTCAGAATCATGCTGACAGGAATATCAAAGAGCTTGTGGAATCTCCTGCTGGCTTCCTTGGCATTGCAATCCCCAAAGCAACCACGCCCTAGGTTGGCTGCACCACCTGGACAACCTCGCACGGTATCAAGATGATTCCCACCCTTCCGAATCTCTCTCCTTCCCCACTCCTTTGTGATATCTGTCTTCACGGACTTGATAGTACCAGTGACCTTGATTGCCTGTCTCTTGTAGGGCTCCCAAGGACGGACTGAGGGTTCAAGTCCAGCGGGATGAGAGAACTCACCGAGGGTAGAACCAGTGTACCCGAACTGAGTGAGTGTAACTTGCCCCGACATGTCTCAGTGTCTTGATTGCAGCTTTTATACTCATACAAATCTGGGGCCGACTACACATTCCGTAGATACACTCACCCGAGGGATATTCCAACTGGAGTTCACAATTGTATATCAAAGAAACTTTGTAATCGAATCCCTAGCTGCAGCAATACCTATCCCCAGTTGATATGATTCTTCAATTGCACCCTTCATCAACTCGGTCCATTGAAGTACCAATCGAAAAAGTGTTGTAAATGCATTGTCAGTTGAGGCATAAATCAATGTTACATCTTCATCGGTAAAAGAAACTTGCATGTCATTTTCTTCAAGAAACTGAATCACATCATCTGGGATAGTTCCCTCAACATGGGTATGAAAATCGGAATGGTACCAGGGAAAGGATCTGGTTTTAATACTCGGAATAGAGGAAGGAAATAAGGGCATTCCTAACGGTCCAAAAGTCGTAGTGATTTTTCTAAGTTGCGAGTTTATGGATTCAACATACTCGGTGGTCGAATTCCACATTTTTTCCAGTTCATCTCTGGTCTTCTCGAATATTTGCCAGTTGGATTGAATAGCCTCGATAACTTTGAAGATACCAACTGCTTTGTCAAATTCCTTGACTAGAGACCCAGCTGACTTGATCACAACTCCTACTAGATTGCCGGTTTTGATGTTAACGACAGATGATCCACTATGACCTGAGTTAAACATCCCGTCCAGTTCAAAGAACTCCTTTCCTTGACTACCATACACCTCAGAACTAACAATCCCTTGTGCAAATCTAAGCCTCGGAGATGGTTCTCCCACCAGTTTTGGAAATCCTCCCCATATACACATCTGTCCTATTGCGGGTGCTGGTTCTACTACATCAAATGGTTCTTTCACTTGAATATTAGATGTAGTTACAATACGGGCAAGGTCAGATTGATTGTCGACTTTCTTAATTGTCCCTTCGAAGGGAGCAATTCCACTATTAGGTCTTGATAGTTTCACAGTGTGCTTTGGTTTTATTTCCCTTTCAGGATTTACAACATGATTTGCTGTGAGAAAAGTTGAATCAGATATTGCAAAAGCGGTACCTACTCTTTCAGGTAGGTGACCTGCCCACACCTTGAATGAGTTTGTTTTGATTCTGTCAATTATATCCTTCATTACGAAAACACCCACTCAATGGTTCAATTGGACAATATTTCTTTGTTTCTTTTCTATGGGAAGGTGGCGAACACACAAGTAATCGTGGTAGGAGGGGGGAGTTTCGTAATTGAGGGCATGTAACGAAAACTAAACCTGTGCATTCACCGTTGATCTATGCCAACTCCTACTCACATACCATTCCTTGTCCTTAGTAATAAATCATACTTGATTGTAGCAAGAAGAACTCATCTAAAGCAATCTTAGATTAGACTACGAACCCTAGTGTATATTTGAATAAGCTTGGTTCTCGCAAATTCCTGATGGCTCTTAGCTGATTCGATAAAACCACCATCAATCATTCTCCAGGTTTCAACATGAAAACAAAACTGAGATAGTTGGTTGCGTAGAGAGTCAAATTTCGACTTATCGACCTTCAAACCACTCTGCTCTATCCACGCTAGACATTCAAGTAACTTCTTCCGAGTCTTTTCAAGAGCATCAGATTGCCAATGTTTTCCACAGAAACACGGGTGATACAGAATACACTCAGCATCATAGAGTTCTTGGATTATGATTTTTGCATTATTGAGTGGCATTTGTTTTCACCTCACCTATACTTATTCTGATATCTCAGAGCGAGAGCAGTCATTTCGCCCAATCACTAAAGGTATTCTCTTGTCCTGTTGAAGACACAGAACTCGCTTCGTACATCCAAAAGCTTTGTAGAAACGGTGTATAAGCCTACGGATAGACTTTCGATAAATCGAAAGCAATAGTGAGAGGATTCGAAATTTCATGATAATAGAGTGGCAGACTTAGAACAATATAACTCCACCTCGTAATCATTTATGCAGCCGACCACACATTTTCTACGAGCTTATAACATCCATACAACACAGGAGTACATGACCGCTCCCAAGCGTTGCCCAACCTGCAAGTCCACAGATACGATATTGCTACTCAAGCACCCCATCGAGGAATACCTGAAGTATACCTGTGGATCATGTGCTCGCAAATCAATCCCTAGAGGTGCAACCGTTGCAATGTTCGACAATCGCACTGATGGATCTAGGTGGTACATATCCATCACCCGTGAGGAAGACATCATCGAAATGGAGCGGATTGGAACTTGGGCACAGGAGCAGGGAAAGAACAAGGTGGGTCTGTACGTCTATACCAACTGGAGAGTACAGACTGGAGTGGGACCTGTGAGTTTTACTTTCGGACATGAGAACAGCATGGATTTTTTGAAAGACAGAAAGGAATGGTTGATGAAGGAACTCCCAGTTCTCTCAGGCAAGTTCACCAAGGTTTCCCCCGATGTTTTCCAAGCCACCCTAGATTTTTAGGTAGGTTTTCTCCTAGTCAAAGTGTAGGAGGAGTATTTCTATGAAATGTTTGAATTGTGGTGGAACTGAGTTTGAGAAGGCTGAATTTGAGGGACAGTTTACAACCCCCTTCTCATATCGTTCTAAATTTGGGTGGTCAGCCAGCGAAAAGACAGTCATCGTTCCAAGATATTTCCATGCATGCTTAAGTTGTGGACTTGTACACCAGATTTTAGATCTGGAGGTTCGTAGGAAGGAGATGAAGAATCTCATTGAATTTGCTATAGAGGACCAGCTCACGGAGCCGAATGATGAACGCGACGCTCCGGTCATTGAAAGAGTTAGCTGTAAAGAGATGTCTGAAATGACGAAAATTCCTCGACCACTCCTCGATGAATTGGTGAAAGAAGTACTTGAAGGACACAAGGGGTATAGCACCATACAGATCATCGACAACTGCGACCGAATAATACCGGTCTTGCGAGAGGATGATGGTGATAGGTGGATCGTTGGAAAGAAGGAGTGACACTATTCGGTATCTTGGTCTTCATTCATCGCTTTATTATATACCAGAAAGTGTTCACAAGTTCCAAAGTATATTCCTTTAGGACAATGGTGCATACAAGCTTCAAGTTCTCCGAATAAATCTAACCTATGACCTTCTTCTCTTTTCATGGTCTTAGTCTTTCCACACAGGAATTCGTATTCCACATCTCTAGCAAGTAGTTGGGTGATTAGTGTAGAAGCTTCCATCAGGGTTAGGCCTGCAACTTCTTCCTTTCCAATCTGGGAAAGGTACTGCGCCACAATTCGCTCATCCTCTGCTTTGCCAAACCTACCACTGACCATTATCTGGATATATTCTACCTGTTTGTTCGTAATTGATGCCATCATCTAAACGGGTTCATGTCCTGTTTTAATCTTTCAGCATCTAAAATTAAAAACCGAGGATCCGGACATTGACCTTGTAGCCGATGAAGTTTGACCGTCAGAGAAGTTAATATATTCAAATCCCATTCGCATCAAGAATAGTTCTGAGGGAATTTCATTGGAGGAATTAGAACAGCTCATCACTAAGATTTTGGACCACGTAAATGAAGAGAAAATGAATGCTGAAGTGTATGGGCGCAGAAGTTCCTATGAATCAAGCGAGAGTAATGTAGAACATCAAATCATTGGACCGATCATATCCGCACTAGGATGGGACCTAACTAATCCAAAAGAAGTGACAACAAAATACTTGGAACAATCTTCTGAAAAACCTGACTTTGTGCTACTGAACGAAAATGGTCCTGTTATTGTAATCGAAGCCAAAGCATTGGGCAAATCTCGGGGGACCGAAAATTTGGAGCAAGTTGTAAAATACCTTCGACATTGTACGAATGTTATACTAACAGATGGATTGATCTGGACATACTTTGACGGAGTAGATCTTGAATTCGACCATACGTATATAGATTACAATCCAGAGCAATTTTCTGATTACTTTAGGGATAACATCCAATCTAGTTTCAGACCTAAATGGGAATTTGACTTGTCCAAACATCATCCCTATTATTGCTCAGCTCTTCTATCTAGTTTAGCAAAAGACAAACCGGATTCTATTCAGGACTATCGGAACCGAATGCATGAAGCTGAAATTGCCTCTCTAAGAATTGAAATACAGATAATTAACTTAACACTGGAAACAACAATACAGAACTTAGATATCATCAGTCTAGTAAGAGATGAAATTCTCTCTGATATCAAGAAGCATTCTAGAGAAAAATATAGCCACAAATTCACAGATGATAAACTAACAACTCATCTAGAAGTGTATATTGAGGATTCTGTAAAGAAGCATATTTTCGACAATATCAAGTGTGAAATGGAAAAAGTCGAGGAGTCATGAACCCAAGTTGACCCTTGAAGCAGAAAGTGTAGGACCAAATCTTTTCTGAGTGCAACTGGAATGCAGGATAGATAGTTATCTGTACCCCACCACAAATTATTACGAGCTTATTAGGCATCCATAGGAATAGAGAATCAGTAGTGAGGGACTTTTTTTGTAGTCTCGATTACGAAACTTCCCCCTCCTACACACCCCTCACCACTCTCTTTTTTCCTGTGTGGTCATGTGATTGAATTCTTCATCTTGCTATGGAGGAATATCTAGAACGAGTCTGCGTATATCTCTCAGACGGTTTACTAGTTCATCTCGATATTCCTCTTGATAGTGAGCTACATTGCTAATTCCCTGCAATACTCGAACTGCTCTTCTTGCAAGAATCGAATTCAACAGGTCACGTAGAGCCCCAAGTAACCTATTGTCGTATGCTGTATCACTCAGTTCGATCCAAACAAGACAATCAAGCAATTTCATCCGAACCAGATCAAGGGCATCAGAATCCCGAGAGTCCCCTGTGAATTGAGGTTGATAGAGAATGTTTCTCGAATCCCGAAGTTCTTTGATTATTCGTCTTGCATTAATGAGTGACATTCTAGTTCACCAACGAGAGTTTGTCAATGGAGTATTTAATATCGAACAAATTGAGAACTACTCCAGACTTGTTGTAAGTCAAAATAGAATACAACTGGCTTTAAGCAGTCCTTCTAAAATTGATAGTTTCATTGTGAGTAACTGGGCACAGTATTCTATTATAACTCCACCGGCAAATTCTCATTAACGGTACTACTATATCTGTACCCGACTACACATTTCTTACGAGCTTATATTGAACGGTCTCCACAAAGGAGCATGAGGGGCACATCGAACAACCTAACCTGCTATGATTGTCGTGAGTGCATCGACGCTCAGGGAACAGAGCATGGCTTTTGTAAAATCGAAAAAGCACCAATCGGTGGATTGGACTGGAATGACGAGGACTTTGACAAGTTTCCTGCACACATCCCCCCTAGAATGGCTGGAGGTTGCTGGAAGTTTGGACCGAGTACTCCCTTCGCACTACGGACTGCTCACCTTGTCATCTATGTCACTACTGCGGAACGTCTGAGAGAGGTCTTTGGCAATCTCAAGGGAGGTTCACCCAAGTGATATTCATCAAGTGGCGTGTGTCTTGGTTCAACGGTGACAATGATCAAAGTGCAGAGTTCTGGCTTCCAAAAGGTGACATTCCAGATATCCATCTGAGAGCTTTGTTTAACCTCGTCGAACTGAGCGCGCATGATGATGGGTGCAAGTACGAACTTCTGAAGATTGGGGAGCGTGCGTGTGATTGAGTCCAGAGTTTACCCCCGTTGATTCATGGGAAGAAGCCGAGGAGATAATGAATCGTCAGAAGAGAGCTGCTGCACAGGGCACTCTCAATTGGCAATGGGAACTTATCAATCCTGGAACCTATGCGATTCGAATTGCTGGAGGTTTGTTGATCTTCACAGAAGTTCTTGAGGATTACAAAGAAGTGGATATGCAGGGTTTCATCTATGGAAGGCATTACTCAGTAGCCTGTACACAAGGAGAACTGGGTGATGCTCACCGTTCTACATTCCTAGCGATGATAACAAAAGACATGTTTGAAGCTGCAAAGAATCTTGATTGGGTCGTTACAACTGGTTTTGAGGGGTAGAGAATTCGTCTTCTCTACCTGTACTTTTTATTTTTGTGAACTGCACTTGATTGAAGAGGTCACTTTTTAATTTGAAAAGGAAATCGTATGCCTATCATATTTCTTCAATTTAAAGAGGAAGTCATATTGCAATGTATTAGATTACAGTATGAAGGAGGTCATTCTCGATTTTGAACAAAAAATCATATTGGCTACTCAATTATTGGACCTCCATGTGAACATAGTCTCTGTTTTGTTTCAGGAAACTTCTACTGATTAATGATTTGACTGGTATGACAACATATGAAGAGTCTGTGTGTGTATTCATGCGATGTCCTCATGCAGTCAATTAGCGTTGGCTGTGGTTGCGCCATCGGAGCGTTAAAGGGCGTATGGAACTAATAAGGTTTCGCGAGATGATGCATGTGTATAAGGAAAGCAATACAGAAACGAACAAGTACTGTGTTGTCTTGAATTAATAGCGTGGGTAGAGATGGAACGGGCAACGAATCCTCATTTGATAGAAGAAGCTGAAACTCTTCTTCGAGAGTATAGCACTAAACTATCCTTGGAAAGTATCTCAATATTCAAAGAAGATGGAACCTTTCTATACTCATCAGATCCTTCAATGCATCAACAAGAGGGGACAGAATCCTTGTTTGAGGTTCTTGATGGGTTTTACTATGCCTTCGAAATTGAAGAAATCCGAGCAATCATGGTGTACAATCACATGAATTGCTTAATCATTACTCCAATGTATCTTGGAAATTGGGGTGAAGTAGAAGGGTGGATGTTTGCTTTTGGCTGCTGTGAACAGGTGAAATGCTCAGAAATGGCGCTACAACTCAGACTCGATGTTGAGAAAATTAAAAGAGAAAATATCTCGGAAAATCTAACTATCAAAAGGCATGAGGTGAAATTCCAAAGAGCTGTTGATTTTCCAAAGATTCTGGGTAGGGAGTTTGAAGAGAATGGAGATTCTGTAGTGTTGCTAGATGGATCTAAAGGATTCGTAATGCAGACCTATGGAGAAGCACCTTGGGGAATAACTACTAGAAGGTCCGGGAGAAAATATCCTGAACCTCTTCATCAACTTGATGAAGATCTGACCATGAAAATTCATGAACTAGGAATTGGAGTACCCCCATATGAACCAGCGTCATTGGATGAACCGTTTCCAATGGAAACAGAAATACTAGAAACCTTAGATTCCGAAAGAGAACCAATAGCAGGAACGGGTCCAGATTACACTGAATCAAATAAAATTCTCAAAATACTCCTTGTTTATAGCGCATTTATGGCACTCACGATTATACTCTTGGATGTTACTTCCCTTTACTACATCATTGTAGTAACGATAGTTGTGGATGTATTCCTTCTTGTTAGTATCGGCTTAGAAAGAATTAGTCGCAGTAGTAATCCTTGTTGCTCATGTATAATTTTTCTGATGGGAATTCTATTAGTATGGGCGGGGATTAGTAGTCTATTGGTGAACTTTGGAGCGATGTCTTTGCTGATATTCTTGTTAGGGATTTATGGTATTATAGCAGGTGTTCTAGCTCATGTTACCAGATCCGAACGGATGAGCTTGTGATAGTGAATCGAATTCTTGAAGTAAACCCCATCTTCTTTACAATGGTTAACCCAACTTGAAAAGCGACCCCCACTTTGAACAGGAAATCATATGGAGCATGCAACTTGACATAGGTTTCGCGAGATGATGCTGAGGATTAGACGATTAGCTCTTCCACTGTAGATTCTTCACTTTCTGAGGGAGAATCACCACGAAAGTGATTCATCGCAACTCTAATTCCATAAGAGAGTAGAATCAGTCCATTGACCACTGCTAGATACCAGAGTGCATCTGTAGCTGCTAGAGTGACAAAAGACGGAAGCATTATGAAGAGTAGACCCATGACGATAGCACTGACACCCAGTGTGGCGATGAGATTTCCAAGCTTGGAAGTATCATCAGGTCGAGAACCAATCCCATATCCCCACCCAACACCAAAGAGAGCGCCCATCATAGCTAATCCTGCAGCCTGGATTTGAACCGGTGCGAATAGTGCTGCCATCGTGTCGGTCCACTCAGTTAAGTCAGCACCTGCAAGACCATGTATTGGTGATCCAGACCATGCAACAATGAACCCAACAGTGTTCATGATAAAGTACCCGAAGATAGTTCCAAAGGCGATAGCTGCAGTCCCGCCAAGCAACCATGAAAATTCACCGCTCTCATGTCGTTTTAGCTTGATGCCAAAGTAGGTACTGGCAAGCATTCCTGCTCCAGCTCCGATTGCAAGGGCATCAATGAGAGTTATTTGGATGATAGTTAAGTAGAATTGATCAAGTTGCATAATTGTCACCGTGTGAGTATAGTTGACAATATCTGCACTGTGCCTAATAAGCTCCTATGTCCGAAGAAAGTTATCCAAGTGGAGTATGCAATTGTGAACTATGCTTTATCTTGAACCCAGGAAATGAACTTGCGAAAAAGTCTATTGAATTCCTCAGGTTGCTCAATCATGGGAATATGATCAGCACCACGTACTACAGCAAGATCTGCATATGGAATGTCTTCGATATAGTTCTTCACAATGGCGGGTGTGATGACATCATCAGCTTCGCCGACAAGCGCAAATGTAGGAATCGTGATGTCTTTGATTCTATCAGTGATATTGAACTTGTTGCATGCACGAAGGTCTCTTTGCATGGCAATTGAATCCAGATACTTCATGGCTTTCTTATACTGCTTCATATTGATTTTCTCAGCATATTCATCAAATGCAGGATGTTTGCGTCGGATAGTTTCTTCCACAGCCTCTCTTACTAATCCTGGGGCAACCTTTGGAAGTCGTAGGTCAGGTGATGAATCTACTAACACAAGCGCTTTAGGATTCTTGAACTCGTTATTCAATACGTAAGACATAGCTACTCCACCTCCCATGGAATGACCAACAAGAATGAAATCATTCAGATCGAGATGGCCAACCAGAGATGCAATCTCATTGGAGTACCCTTGATCAATTGTAGTATCCCCTTTGGCCACATCTGATTTGCCATGACCAGACAGATCAATTGCGATACAACGATTCGTCTTCGAGAATTCGATCAATTGCAGAGCCCAACAAAAGTGATACGAGCCACCTCCATGAATAAAGAACAAAGGGAGTCCTGCCGATTTGTCTTCTCTTCTGTCTATATCGACGTAGTGTATCTTGGTTTTGTCGCATTGAAAGAAGGGCATGTTTCTCCATCACTAGTAATTTCTCGTGATTTTTGATATATTGGTATATTTGTTGTACACTAGTTAGCTTTTTCTCTACTTCCGACAGCCAAAATACTCGTGACTCCAATGGCTGACAAACTCTTTGGAACTACCGGTGTACGAAAAGTCTATGGAACAGAGTTCGATCTTGAGATGGCACTACATCTCGGAAAGGCTCTAGGTACGTTAGTTGGTGAAGGTACTGTGCTCCTAGCAAGAGACGCTAGAACAACTGGTCTGATGGTTGCAGATGCACTCTCAGCAGGAATAATGTCAACAGGAGTTAGTGTTGTACGGGCGGGAATCATACCTACCCCCACCTTGGCATATTTGACCATGAAAAGAGAATACGAAGCGGGATTGATGGTTACAGCATCTCACAATCCTCCAGAATACACTGGAATCAAGTTTTGGTCAAAGAGTAGTATGGGCTTTACATCAGACGAAGAGAGAAAGTTAGAGGAGATTTATGAATCAAAGAAATTCACTGCAGCACCATGGGATAGACTTGGAAAAGAACTGACTATAGAAACCGCAGTAGATGAGCATATCACTGGTATCTTGGAACAGTGTGATGCAGACCTAATTCGTTCAAAGAACTTCACTATCATAGTTGACCCAGGAAATGGAGCTGGATGTGTACTTGCACCGTATCTGATTCAGAAACTCAGTAAGAAAGTTGTCACAATAAATGGGCAACCAGATGGTCATTTTCCAGGAAGGAAGTCTGAACCTGAGGAAGAGACCCTAGGTGACCTCATGCAGATGGTGAAGGAAACTGGAGCGGACTTGGGTATTGCACATGATGGAGATAGTGACCGGGTTGTCTTTGTCACCGAGAATGGAGAAGTAATTCGTGGCGATAGAACAATTGCACTTCTTGCTCAGGATTATCTCATGACTTCAAAGCCGGAAACCATTGTAACCACTGTAGATAGCTCCCTTGCCTTGGATGAAACAGTTGAGGAAGGGAACGGTAAAACCATCAGGACTCCTGTAGGAGATATTCAGGTTGCAATAAAGGTCAAGGAAACAGGAGCAGTCATGGGTGGAGAAGCATGCGGAGTTTTCATTCTACCAGAATTTCATCTCGCACCGGAACCATTTCTCGCAGCATGTAGAGTTCTAGAGAGAATGGCACGAACGGGTAAGAGCTTTGGTGAACTCATCAAAGACATTCCAATTTATCCAATTAGTAAAGCCAAAGTAAAATGTCCTAATGAGAAGAAATCAGCAGTAATGAAGGAATTGAGCAAGACTCTACCCAAGGGACTGAAGGATGTAGTTGATGTTATCACAGTTGATGGCATTGGAGTGACTCTGAAAGATGGTTGGATACTAGTGAGACCCTCTGGTACTGAACCTGTGATTAGAATAACCTGCGAAGGACCTACTAAAGAGCTAGTTAGTAGAACACTTGATGAGGCAAAGGCCATTGTTGAGAAAACTATCAAATCAGCATAACGTTTAGTTTAAGTTCAATGCAGACAATGTTTATAGCGGAAATAAAGAAAATTATCATAATTCAGAGGCTATACAGATGACCGACGAGAAAAAGGAACTCGAAGACAGTATCCTTGAAGAATTCGAGTGGGCCTTACAAGATCCCAATAGCGAGAAAATACGCCAACTTGGTGAAGTAGTTAGTATCATCACAACCAAGTTAATGGAAGCTATTGATGCTCTCCAAACGACAGTGAATGGGCTCCAAGCTGAAGTTAATGGTTTAGATTCAAAGATCGACTCGCTCTCAAGTCGTGTAGCCAGTGGTGCAACAGCAACTCCAGGAGCCGCAGCAGCACCTGCAGCAGCAGATGGCGGCGAACCTATGGCAGGATTGGAAAAACCAGCAGCAGATCCACCACCAGCAGCAGGCGGTGGAATGAGCATGATGGGAGAACTGAAACAGCTACTCGCAGCTAGAAGACAAAAAGCGGACGGCGCCGAGTAGTCCTATATCAACCGCTCAACACTATTTTCCTTGTAAAAAGGACCTGCATGTTCAGGCAGTGTTATTGTGAATGCTTCAGCACGCTCACACTTTGCTTGAGCACCTCTAAGACGGGTTCTGGTATCGTACAGTTTCTCATAGAAGAAATCAGCTTTCTCAATCTGTGATTTGTGTTCTTTTAGTGCACCAAGACCGTATTTGTACGTATCAGTTATGTCAACATACACATGAGGTCTGGATATCATTGTGTTGATTTCCATATTGTAAATTCGTTGAACTCTGTGAGCGTCATCAAAGATTGTTGTATGGGACGCCCATTCCACTGCATCGAACACGATTTGTGCGCATTGTTGATGATTGATGTTATAATCACCTGAAAAATGAGTGATCACGATTTCGGGCCGAGTCTTGAGAATAGCTCCTACTACTTCATTTCTCATACTCGTATCAATTGCAAAATCATCCCGCTCACTGAG
This sequence comes from Candidatus Thorarchaeota archaeon, assembly GCA_016840385.1. Next base: position 22,416 of record JAEOSL010000010.1, read on the forward strand.
AAAGAGATTCCTAACACCAAGAATGCCACAGGCTGTTTTCATCTCTTCATTTCTAGTTGCATTTCCAGTCATACAATGTACATCGACAGGAATTCCCAAATCACCGTGTTTCCGTATTGTACCGCCAGCTCCCAAACTTTCATCATCAGGATGCGCAACTACAACAAGAATGGAGTCCATAACATGCACGATGATGACACCACTAATCAAGTTTTGGAATAGTTTGATGTTCAAACCATTTCCCTTAAAGGGGACTAATTCTCCCTCTAACAGAAGGTGACTAATTTGCGTATTGGGGTTAATCTCTATCCTTCAGTAGGTGGCAGTGGATATCTCGCCACTAGATTGGGTCAACACCTAGCTGGCAAGGGCCATGTCTTACACTTCATTACATATCAGAGACCTTTCTCGATGATGTGGCAACAGACAAAGGGACTCCACGTAGATCTTGTGGACAGGTTCGATTACCCGCTGTTTAAAGCAGTGGGACCACCTTATGCAATGGCACTAACATCAAAGATAATCAAAGTAGCAAAGGCATCTGAATTAGATTTGATTCATTCCCATTATGCAATTCCTCATGCTATGGCAGCCTACATGGCTCGGGAGATCATCAAAATTCCCTATGTTGTCACATTGCACGGCTCAGATGTTCATACTCTAGGACTTGACCCCGCGTACAAGCCAGTTGTGAAACATACTGTTGAACAGGCGGATGCAGTGACTGCAGTTTCGGAGTTTCTGAAGAAGAAGGCTCACGAGGAACTTGGTATTGAGAGAGATATTCATGTTATTCCTAACTTCATCGATACTGGTACTTTTTCACAAGTAACAGGTATCAGATTAGTCGTGGAGAGTGGATGTGTTTCACTAAGAGATGAAGAAGAAGCCTACGAGATCTGCCCCGATGAAAAAATAATCCTTCATGCATCGAACTTCAGACCAGTCAAGCGTGTTACTAAACTCATTGAAGCAATGAGAATTGTCGTTGATAGCTATCCCAAAGCTAGACTCGTTATTGCAGGAGATGGACCTACACGAATTGAAGTCGAACGCAAAATTGAGGAACTCAAATTATGCAATAGTGTTCACTTACTTGGAATTAAGAGCAATATGCAGGAGATAATGTGCTCTGCAGATGTCTTCGCTCTGAATTCTACATTGGAAGGAATGCCACTAGTACTCCTAGAGGCAATGGCATGCAAACTGCCTGTAATCACAACACCAGCAGGAGGAATTCCAGAACTGGTTCGTCCAGGTTTGGATGGAGTAGTGACTGAGGGGTATGATGTAGAGGAATATGCAGCAGAATTACTCGAGCTTCTCAATAATGATAGTAAGAGGAAGAAACTCGGGCAGGCAGGAAAGGCCAGGGTTGAGGATAAATTCTCAGCAGAGAAGATAGTATCGAAGTACGAGAAAGTCTTCGAAGAAGTAGTAGGAAAATGATTGGAGGTTACTAACTTTGGCTCCCAGCGTCAATATGATTTTACAAAATTACATCTGGAAGGGAGAGAATGAGAAACTAGCTGAACGACTGTACAGCTCCCCTCCTATCACCCTTGATGGATTTGCAAAGCGAGCAACTATCCTGAGAGAGGAATATACCAAAACATTGTGGCATATCGATGAGAAAATGGACCTCCTCGAGAAAGCTTTGCTCTCATCAAACAAAGAACTGGGAAGTCTCACACCTGAGGTGAAAGCATCAATCATTTCTTTGAAACAAGGAGCTGTAGAATCAGCCCATCAAACGGCAGTACTGGGTGGACCAGCTTACATTCTCAACAAACCAATAACTGCGAAACGTATCGCAGAATTGTGTGCAGAAAAGGACGTCAATCTTTCAACCTACTTCTGTGTAGCTGACTACGACGTTGTCCAACCAGAATTGACCCATATCCGTGTTCCAGTCTTCGGGAAGGGTGGAACATTAGTGAGTATACCAGTTCCACCAGGGTACGAACATTCACCAGTCAATGTACTTCCACTACCGGGAAGTGAATGGTATAGCCAGATAGAGGAAGAGATTCGCAGTAGTTACAGACCTATGTTCAAACCACTTGAAAGAGCATCCCGTAGCTTATTTGAAGAGAGACTCGAACAGGCACTCTCAATCACCAGATGGAGCTATAACAACTCATCAACATTCGGAGAATGGGTAAAACGAATTCTGGGCAGATTGTTCAATGTCGAAGGAAATCTTGGAGTCCCGCTTGTTTCAGCTTCGCATCCAAAGATTCGAGATCTTCTAACAGAAGGTTTGGAGTTTCTCCTTGCAAGAGAGAATCGTGACCGATTCCTGAAAACAGTAGATGAAGTTACGACTGAGATCACTGATGCAGGTTTCAGTCCAAGCATGAGAAGAAGAGGTCAAGACTATGTTCCGTTCTACTATGAGTGCACAAATAAAGAGTGCAATAGTGCACGAACAGAACTTCATTATATGGACCAAGGGAATATTGCATTACTAACTGGCAAATGTCCCACTTGTTCTGAACCTATAGAGATTGAAACACCTGCAGATAGTCCTTACTTGGGAGAAGTTGCAAAGAATCTCTCTCTAAGAGTTGATTCAAGACAGATGGTTATTGATACGATTATCCCAACAATTGTTCATGTCGGAGGACCCGGTGAAGCAGCATATTACAGTCAAGTCATTCCAGCAGCGAAGGCAATGTCGGTTCCGTTTCCGTTATTTGTTAGATATCCAAGAGTGTACTTCAACACACCATGGAACGAGAGTTTGGCACGAAAATTGGAAGAGAAAGGAAATACAGTCCTTCACAGAGGAGATATGTTTAGTCTCAGTGGGAAAGTTTCTCGATTTAGAAAGAAGAAACGTTTCGACGAAATGAATGAAGCACTATCAAATCTAAGCAGTCTGATTCTAGAAACTCACTCCAAACTCAATCAAGAACATAAAGAACTTGAAGCTGAGATTGAGGGTAAGAAAGGAAAAGAAGCAGAAACCTTGCTCAATCACAAGTTCGATTTGGAACGATATCTGAGTTGGACTTTTGGTCAATTCGCAGAAGGCAAGCTAGGTCAAGAGTCATCATGGTCATGGATCGAGTGGGCAATAAACGCAGGATTTGGAAATCTCTTCGGACCATACGAGAGAGCCTATGTTGGACCAATGAAAAATGGTGCAACAATGTTCGTGAATTTTGCTGTATAGTAGAACATCGGGATTGTCCCGATGCTTCTATTAAATTACCCCAAATCCTTTGCTAGGAGTGTGCCTAGTTTTTCAATTCCTTCTGCAATCACTTCTTTTGTTGCATAGGAGAATCCTAGACGCATTGTATTTGCTTCGGGTACACTGGGAATGATATCATTTCCATCCTCACTGATTTTGTGACCTGTGATTGGGTAGAACGGAGCTCCTGGCACGTAAAGCAGGTCATTTGGAATAGCAACCCGCTCCATGAATTCACTAGAGTTGAAGTTCTTATCATCACTTTTCCACCAGATGAAGAAACCCCCTTGCGGATCTGTTCTTTCACCACCGGGGAAGAATTCATCCATTGCTTTAGCCATTGCCTCATAGCGTTCTTGATACGCGGGAATACTGACCTTCATGGCTTGGTCAATATACTTGGTGTAGTATTCATCAAGAATACGCTGAACTAAAGATGTTGTACATAGGTCAAGATAGCCCTTGTCCTTGAGAACTTGATCACGGACATTTTCAGGCATAACAGAATAACCCACTCTCAGGACAGCAGCTTCCTTACTGCTTGTGCCAAGGTAAGCCACTCGTTTATTTTCCTTGTCTAGTGTCTTGATTGCTTTCGGAGTATCCTTGAATTGTATCTCTGCGTAAGCGGAGTCCTCCAATAGTAGGATGTTGTGACTCTCACAGATATCATAGAGGGCTTGACGTCTATTCCATGGCAATGTAGTACCTTTTGGATTGTCACTGTCAGGAACTACATAGAGAAGATCAGGGACCTTTCCAAATTTGATCTTTGAAAGATGAATGGCTCGTTCTACTTGGTTAGGAATGATACCATCTTGATCGGTTTCTACTATTAGAACTCTAGCTCCGAGTTTTACAGCAGGAACAAGAAAGCCCAAGTATGCGGGGGATGGTGTGATGATGACATCACCAGGATCAATCAATGTATCAAGTAAAGCATACAGAGCCTGTTGAGAACCATTGGTGATTGATACGCACTCCCATTCATCCTCACAATTGATAGGAATTTCACGAACTTCATGGAGCCTTTTTGCAAGAGTTTTGCGGAACCAGGGTTGACCTCCTGTGGGACCATAATTCAGATCGTCAAGTGCCATTTTAGAATCAGCTTTGTACCTCTCACTGATATCAGCTAAAATATCAGCAAAGATATCGGTAGGCATGATGCCAGGTTTCCCACCAGCAAAATAGTACTTGACATTATACTTGAGCAAGGATCTAATTTGAGACTCCTCAATGAAAGACGTCCATGTAGCAAAGCTATAACCACGTTCATTCGCCAACAGAAATTACTCCAGGGATTGATTCGCTTGTCAGAAGCATGCACACTTCTGTACATGAACAGTCCGCATCGTCCTTTATCCTTTTCTGATGTGGTACTGCAAAAAAGGCCATATTTGGGCTATAGTGTACACTAATGTTCGTCCAAAACGTGCACAATTTCAAATTGTTTTCTTACCGAATTTCCGCAGTAATCGAAGCGGCCGCGGCCGCAGGGTCAGGTGCTTCCACTATTGATCGGGCAGCTATTACAAAGCTTGCACCTGCATCGATGGCCGAACGTGCACTTCCACCTTGGGCGCCCACACCTGGACTGAGAATTGGGATGTCATCGCCTAATACAGCACGAATTTCTTGGATTTTTTCTGGATGAGTAGCTCCAACAATAATTCCATCCACATCCCAAAGTCGTGCTTGTCGTGCAAATCGAATATACAGAGGTTCAGTGTTCTTCCCTTTTTCATCAGAGGCTATTGCAAGACCATAACCATCTTTTGCCGCAGGATGTGACATGTAACAGAGTGTGATGATTCCACGTTTCCTATTTGTGGCCATTTCAAATACGCTATCAAGACCACCCTCCATTCCTACAAGAGGATTGACAATCATGGCATCAAATCCCGCATCAAAGTAATACTTGGCAATCGTCTTGTTCGTATTGCCAATATCATTTAGCTTGCAATCTATAATTGCGGTGAGACCTTCATCATGTATCTTATCCACGATTCGTGGAATTCCCTCACTGATTCCAAGTGGAAGAATTAGATGTCTGTTAATCTTGTATGCAACGGCATGTTCTACAGTTTGTGAGATAACTTTGAGAACATCTTGTTCAAGTCGGTCCCGTTCAATCTTCATTGCTGCTGTATCCTTACCTGTGAAATCAGCAATTAGATCTAAACCAATAATCAGTTTGCTTTTCCTAACGAAACTGGATGCAGTTAACTTCCGTTTAAACACACTACTCTCTCCTTGTTCCCTGAAGCTCGAAGTCGACAGGCAATTATGTCATGTTACGAAGTCCTTCTAAATAAGTTCTCGGCATACCCCGATTTCGCTTACCGTCAGCGCAAACTTATATCGGTTTCAGGAAATGAGAGGGGTGGAGAGAAAAGATTGAGTCCTGATTGGTTGCTTTCTCGAATTACTGTTGTGCTTCTAGCTATAATTGGTCCAGTCTATTTCTTCATACTGATGCTGTTTATTCCCCAGATGATGCCATTTGCAGACCCCTGGTATAATTTTCTATTTCATTACATCGCAGCACCAACTGTATTCTCAGTTCCATGGATTGGTACTATCTACTACCAGCGGTATCGATTGGCAAATACGGTTCATATCATGGATGGAACAATTACTGCTGTGCCACTTCGTTGGCGTGTATTCTATGGAGCAAATGCATCATTCATTCTAATGGTCTTCATCCTCCCAATGGCAACTCCAATCATCGCGCTCGTTGAAGGGCTCGTTGTTGCGGGGCATGTATTCTATCGAGTTGGAGTAGGTAAGCTAGGAGGCGGAAAGCCAGCAGCATTACTGGGAGTAGTAGTAGCAATTGGATTGTGCATACTGCCTGCCTTTGTAATGATTGAATTCCTGCCGACATATCTCAATCTATGGACTTCTATACTACAAGCATGGGAGAGTTTTTGGCTGCAAATAGCCTATGGATTTGCTCAATGTCTCGTAAATGCATTGAGCTTTGGAGCTCCAGTGTACTTCATCTATTATGGAGCAACGGAATACGATAAGGGACTTTATGGTGAGGTGTACACAAAGACACCCACAGCTTGGATAAGACTTGGTGAGTTTGTCTTGTTCATTGTATTCCTGTTCATATATCTACCACCAATCGCAACTCCATTTGGGATCATACCTTTTCTTGACCAATCAAATCTTTTCTATAATTACATCAATTGGACATCGCTTGCTATTGTCGGGATAATGATACTTGTCAGGTTCCGTCTAAAGGTTGAGGGAGATACAACAATGGGTGGAGCATCTAATATCTTCGTTATTGGATTGTTCTTGGTGGTTGAACTATTCTTCAAGACAAACCTGATTCTTATTACATCAATAATCTGGCTCGCATTCATCATCTATGCAGCACTTGCAGTAATTAGCTATTTACGAGCGTCATCCAGAGAGCTGTACTAGCTGGATGATTACTACAATAGTTTCACAAATCGAGAATTTCTAGTTTCTCAGCTAAGCGGATAATGGGCAGATGGAGAACCATTGGGCCTGCGTCTGCAATTGAATCGACGAAGTCCACTTTCTCCTTGGGACGAGTGGTATAGGATAGGAAACTACCCTCAGGAGGTCCTTCACCCTCTGTGTGAACCCAGAGTGGTAGTCCATAATTCTCATAGTATCCATGATTAGAAATCAATGTACCATAGATGTGCTTGCCATTGTGCTCGAAATAGAGCATACTTGCAGGTCGGTCCCTTTGAGACCATGAAACTAGCATTCTAGCCAAATCGGTCATTGAAACAATCTTCATATTAACGGGTGGTCGAATGTCGTTCTTGCTCATTCTTGTGTGCACCAAATCGCTCTTTGTTCGTGCCCTTATAAGAGCAATCATTGAGCGCTGGACTTAGTCTGGATTGTGCAGAGAGTTGCGTATTCTATCAGCAATAGTCGCAACACCTCGTCGGTCAACACCAACAACGACGACTGGTGCACTGAGTAATGCATCACTAACACTAATTGAGAAGATTACCCGAATACCTTCCTTCCTAAAACATACGAAGGTGAATCCATCCTCGTGGATTAACTGGTCTAGATCCAATCCACTTGAACTGATACTAGCTGCTACCCAGTTGATAACATCCAATGGTTCTGTATCCTGGCGCTCCACTGAGATTGTTTCTCGATAGTCATTCTCGGAACTGAAGAGATATTCATGAGGGGCTCTGTTATAGAGTATCTTTCTCGTTGTAGCCTTTGAGAGTAGCTCCTTTGATACAGGTCCGAACTGCTTCACAAGAACTGCAGATGCATCGATAGTTGGATCTGAAACTGGAACAATCTCAACATCGGAGAGTAAGGATTCTTCTACAGGTTCTTCACTTCTTGGAGCTGGTTCATCTGTAATGGTAAATTCTTGCTTCTCTTCTGCAAATAACTCCTGGACATAGTCTCTCATCCAACCATCAAGAGTCTGCCAGTCATCTTTGCTCAATTTCAGTGGAGGACGAGGTACTTCAGGAAGCTCCTCACCAGCTTCTTCAAACTCAATCTCTTCTTCTGTTGATTCTTCTACTGCAGGTTCTTCCACTACTGCAGTTTCTTCAACTTCTTCTGATTCCTCTTCAGGAATATCAACAATCTCAACCTCTTCGACATCGTCGGGAATCAGTAATTTGACAGCTTCAAAGAGACCTGAGAGTCGGTCAGTACCACCATGCTGGGACAATCTAGGACGAACCTGCATGATGAACCCACGTTTGTTTTCAGTAGTTTGATCAAAAACTATCGCTACACCTCTAGGCAGACTGCTAATGAAGACCTTATCCCTGAACTGGTCAGGTAGGACAGCAGGAGCTCTCTGTTGGAGCGCTCGAATGTCGTTGTCGTGTGATAATGAATGTGAGATAATTATGTCAGCTTGCGAGATGGCATCATCTGAAACTGCGGATGGTTGTTGTGTACAAAGAACAAGACTACATCCGAATCGCCTGCCAAGCTTTGCGTACCCAATGATAGCGTCTTTTGCAGGGGTGGGTCCAGATCGCGGAACAAGGGTATGGGCTTCATCGATAATCAGCCAGGTCGGAGGTAGCTCTTCACGAGCACTTGTACCCTCATCAGTCCAGGCCATTCGATATGTGAGTACCTGACGACAGAGCATGTTAGTCAGAATCGCAAGAACAGCCTCAGCATCAGAACCGAGGGGTGCTACATCAATTACTGTAATCTGACCGGCAATGGCAAGGTCCTGAGCACTAGTTCCTCCGGGATGAAATACTCCCATTCGGTCAGCTCGCTTTAATCTCTGAATTATAGCAGTGCGAGTTGCAGGTTTGTAGAGTTCTTCAATAGCTGGATTTGTGTCAATACAGATGATCATGTCTTTGATACTAAAATCGCGTTTGAGATTAACACGTTCACCGGAACCTAGAGCATACCCTTTTCGCACACTATCAAGAGTTTCACTGATTAGGTTCTCCATGGCAGTACTAAGAGTGCCACCCTTCTCGAGGACGTAACCCCAATCAGACACAGTCAGTTCCTTGGGACCAATTGACAGTGGGAACAGTCTAGCCTTCTTTTTCACTTCATCAGGGAGACCTACGTAGGTTCTCCTCGGAATGTAGACATTAACTGGAAAACCTCTAGCTTCGAAAGACCATTTCTTGAGCAAATCACTCTGGTCATCATTTGGTTCAACCATCTGTCTGAATACATCAACCGTATCAACCTGAACACAAGCAACTTCAATCTCTCGTCGTTCCATTGCACGTGCTAGTTCTTCAGCAAGTATTCCAAGAGTATAGCTCTTTCCAGAACCTCTCTTTCCAGCAACAAGCATAACGTGTGGACTCATCAGGTCCAAGTTCACTGGCATACCCATGAGAGAAGTCAGTACATCATCAGAGGTCTCTGTAACACCTCCGATCATACCAAGACCATGATTACGGTATTTTCTGTGGAATGAGTCTGAGCGGCCTAAGACTACTCCGACATTCAAATCGACATGTAAGTCAAGAACATCACCCACACGTGGATGGTATGGCAGCGCTGATTTGTGGATGAGTTCAACTGGTTTGTCTAATTCTTGTGCATCTTCTAGATGTTCTTCATTTGGCGTGTCGGGATTGTCGTCCATCTGTGCACCTCCAGTCGATTCCACTTTGAAGTCGGATAAAGCTTGGTATCGCCTAGTTAATACCACGATTGTATGAGTTCATATACATCGAATAGAGTGAATTATTGATTGGACTAGGTAAGTATGCTATTACTATGGTGAGAAGCATTCGACTGAAAGCCTGAGGAGGAATAATTCTTCTAGATGGAAGTCCTCACTCTCTGAAGAAGAACGAACATCATGTTCTGGAGAGTCCGCGGTTATTCACTATGCTCAAACGAGTCTTCTTAGCTTTGGTGACAAATCTAAGAAGTGCGATAATGACTTCACCGTGGCAAGAACTGTGGAAATACTCTCTGTTGCTGGAAGTGATGTACCAGAACTACGACAGGAGAAGGAAGCCAGGTCTTCACGAGGGATCCCATCCCAGTGAACGTTGACAAAGCTACTGCTAACTCGTTAGTCTGTTGGACTGATGGGAGTGGTGACACCGGCAGGAGACGGGTGGAACATAGAAGTATCTTCTATTGGTGAATGATACACCAAAATTGAAGAAACATGTCAGAAAGCTTAGCTTGCTAGTATTCCAAGGCGCGTTTTTGTAAAAATATGATAAATTCTAGTTTCCTATCGCTTCGTCATCGGGTGGTCGAAAGGCGTTTCCACGTCACCTTAGCAACACTCAAAACACAACCAGAACAGAAAACACTCTATGCAAGACCCGATTCAAGATGGAGACCTTGTCTATATCTTCATGGATGGCAAGAGAAACTGGATCCGACGAGTGAAAGCAGGAGAGAGTTTCCACTCCAATAAGGGAATCCTACCTTTTGATGATATGATAGGCAAACCCTTTGGACACAAGATGGAGAGTCATTCGGGCACCATATTCCAAATCCATAGACCAAGCAATACTGACATTCAGATTGCTATGGGTCGAAACACACAGATCATCTATCCAAAAGATGCAGGGACTATTCTTGTTCAAGCATCCATCAGTGCAGGTTCCCGGGTTGTTGAATCAGGAACAGGTTCGGGTGCACTCACCGGAATCCTAGCACGGGCAGTGGGTCCTACTGGGAAAATTTTCACCTACGAAATCAGAGAAGACATGTATATTGGAGCACAGAAAAACCTCACAAAGTTTGGTCTCACCGATAATGTCACACAGCATCATCAGGACATCTTGGAAGGAATCAAGGAAGACAACATCGATGCCATTGTCTTGGATCTTGCTACTCCCTGGTTACTCGTGGATGAAGCACATCGAGCCCTGAAATCTAGTTGTTATCTTGCCAGCTATAGTCCCACTATCGAACAGACAATGAAGACCTGTAAGGCGATGTCAGAAGAAGGCAAGTGGGGCATGATCAAGACCCTTGAGATATTCCAACGGGAGATAATGGTCAGAGAGAATAAGACTCGACCAACAACATGGATGGTAGCACATACTGGCTACATGACCTTTGCCAGAACCATGTCTGTAGAGGAATAGAATGGATTCTTAACCAATAACAAATCCTTAAATACACTTAAAGTCTAGTTGTTGATTGTCGATTGTTGTCGACGGTTGTTGGAAACTGTGACCTATCACCATAAGAAAGACCAGTGTATGAAGGAAACTAAAGAAATAGTTGAAAATATCCTTCAATCGAAAGCATCAGATTATGATTTAGCTGATCCCTCAGAAATTGTTACTTCTGGAAAGACAATTCAGATCATTCGTAGCGAAAGTACCGAAGCCAATATTCTCCCCAGTGAAACGGAAGAGATGATGGAATGTTGCTCGGATGATGAAGCAATGGTTGATGGTGAATGTGTAAGTCTTGAGGATCTGGAATCCTATAAACCAGAACAGGAGATCGACATTGAAGTTGCGGAACTGAAAGAGGGTATTGAGAAAAAGAAAGGCAAACGCAATTATATAGAATTCAGAAAAGATTACGAACAAACATAGGTAGGGAAAAAAGTGGAAGAAAATCAGGATATCGAAGCTCTCAGGAAAGAAGTCACAGAACTGAGAAAGTCTGTCTATAGTCTAAAAGATACTATCATTGAACTAACAAATCAGATCGAAACAGGGAGTTCAGAATCACCATTTGATGGTGGACAGTATAGTATATTTCCAAACCGCTCCAATTGCCTTGATGGAGATGCTAGCTGGGATAGACTTGTCAATATGTTGCACAAAGAAGATAGTGGTCTTACTGCAGCAGAACTTGCTGAAAAATGGGGAAAGTCCCGCTCTCGAACAAGCGAAGTACTCAACAAACTTGCTGAGAATGGACAGATTATCAAATATCGAGACGGAAGAATGATCAGATTCAGAAGCGCGGAAGAGTAGTACGATTTCTCCTATTCCCAAAGATGCATATTGCAGAATGGCATGTTTTTGCTAAGCCAATTCGCAAGTTGTGAGCACCATCTAGGAAAATCGCGCATTTTCGAGGGCGTAAGTACGCTTAAGTAATTGTTACACGACATAGCCTTTGGCCTTAATTTCAGGAGATTGAAAGGATGTCAAACGTGCGACCGGGCTCAAAAAAACCGCGTAAAACCGGAAGTAGTGGTGATGAAACTCCAATCTATACCAGTTTACTATTCGAGCTCAATCTTAGGGCGCAAGATGCTGTGAGAGATTTTTCCCTTCATGATATAGATGACAAAGAAGGGATTGAGCTGAAACGGATTGCGATGCATAGAGCTTTCACTGAACTCTATGACACAGTAGCTTCTTTCAGTCAACAAATCATGGTTGGAGATTTTGATTTGTCATATCTGCGCAATAGAGTAGCGCAGAGTGAGGGTGAAACAAAGGAGCAACTCGAAGCAGCTCTTGAAGAACTTGAAGATCAGACCGAGAGAGATCTCGCAGATGTCTGGATGGCAAGAGTCATGGCATGGTTACATACAGCAGCCGCAGCAAGTGGACCCTTTGTTGAAAACGAACATGAGGATATTCAACGGAATGCATCAAAGTATCTTGCTAAGGTTTACACAATGCTTGAACGTCCATTCTCAGCAGTTGCTAAGAAGGTAGATGGGACCCAAAAGCTTCGCAGAGTTGCCTTAGGTCTACAAGCCCACAGTCTAATGAAAGAATCCTTAGGTGAAGATGATGCAGAACTCACATCAATTCTAGGTAAGAACAAGAGTGCAGAAGCTGAATTCTATGACGAGTTTCTCAACGAGCTAGTAGGTCAAGAGAGCACATTCAGACAAGCGTTCAATCCATTTGATGAACTGATTTGGCGTGATATTCTTAGTTCATTTATCTTTGAACAAGCAACTGACCTATACAATGAAGCAATTCCATTGTTCAAGAAGACACGAGAAAACAAAGAGAAGCTTTCAACCATCAAGTCATGGAAAAGTAATACCTCAGGACTTAGTGAAGTATACCTCGCAATGACGTACACAGATATTGCTGATGCGCAGATGAGAGCTGGAAATCTGGAAGATGCTTCCAAGTTGTATATGATAGCTTCTGATGCCTTTGGTAGAGCAGAGAAATGTTTCAGGGAAGTCATTGCCCTACAACCAAATGCTGAACAAAGCAGGCTTGACAAAGAGCAGAAGAAAGCTCAAAGTTTGTTTTGTAGTGCAGAGTCAAGTGTACGGGTTCTCACAGAGTTACTAGAAGTGAATAACAAAACCGAAGCAAAGAAGGTCCTGAAAGAGATCTTCAAGAATCTTAGAAAGGCAGAGAAATTAGCAAAGACCAGAGAATTGACTGGTGCCATTCAGGGAGACCTGAAGACGTATTCTTTTGTTCAAGACCTCCTCAAGAAAAGGGGCGATGATGATATCAGCGGTATCATAGCTCAGATAGCGTTTGCAAAGGACTTGAGAAAGACCGCATTGATTCAAGACATCAGCAAGGCAATGGACGAAACCAAAATTGAGATGACTGAGAATCCATCAGACTCGTTGGATTCCATTAGAGAAGGTCTCAACACTCTTGGTATTCTTCTCAGTTTAGAGATAGAAGATGCAGAAGTTGGAGACCTACGTAATAGGACCCTTGCACTACTGAACAACGTAAAGTACATGATTCAATTCCAGCAGAGCTCAAACCTAGAACAGGGCGTAAAATTCATACTATCCAGAATTCTTGAGAATCTTCATGCTGAAGAGGCTGCATCATACTACAAGATTGTTGGGGATAATGAATCAGCTCTAGAACTTGTGGACCTTGGAAAACTTGCACTAGCCACAGCATTTGCAGCTGAGGCTCAAGCATATTCAAGACAGTCCGAACAATTAGCTTTTCGCGCTCAGATTGAACGTTTGAACACATTCCAAAAACTGGCGGACGAGTTGGCAATTCTAGAAGAGGATGATCCAATGGAGGACGCTCTGGAAATTCATGATGGAACCATAACCAAATTAAAGCAGACAGTGGCATCATTCGAGGCGGCTGCAAATGAGCTTGATAGTGTGAAAGGTGAAACCATCAGGACTAAGAATAATGTTGATGCCCAGGTGAAACAACTCCAAGGTGTTGTGATGAAGTTCAAGGGAGACCTCTCTCGACTGGAAGGTGCAAAGAATGACTTCATGGCTGAATACATGTTCATGAAGGGAGAGAAGTCCAAGGCAAAAATACACTACTCGGATGCTAACGACCATTTGAGAGAAGCAGTTGGTAACTACACTACAGCTGCACAGGTGTTCCAACAGGTTGGAGATGGCCAATCAGCTCAGAATGTTGATACTAAAGCAAAGACAACAGACTTACTTGCACGAAGCATCTGGGATAACAGACACCGTATAGACAGAGACCAAGATCCCACTGTTAAAGGTGAAACAGAGTTAGCAGCACTCTATCTTGGTGCCGGTGGACAATAGATAGAGAACGTCGTCATTGCACAGCATAGCTCTCTTGAGCTACATCGGTTTTAATTTGGGTTGTATGGATTCGTTTTGCATAGAATGGTGTGAAATCGACACCACCTGCGTGATAGAATTTGCTGAACCATTCAACAAAGTGTAACCGTAGCGTGTGCATGAATCCGAGGAGTCCTTCTAGGATACCCACGATGAAAGTACCGATGATTGCACCCAACAATGGCAAGTGTGGAGTAGTTGGTGCTAAGGGATCGGCAGAGTGCACTTCTTGAGGTATTAGCTCTACACCAGCTATTGACAACGCAGGAAATGGGATGTAGATTATTGCGGGTATAAGCGAGAAGAAAACTCCACTCAGAATTATGTGTACAGTGTTCAATGCGAAGATACGAGCATAACTAACAGTGTGGCTGATCATCCCAATTGCATACTCGAGGAATAGCACAATGCCATCCATACCACCCTTGAATGATGCAAGCGCCATGATGACCATTGGGACTATGAAACAAGTCAACGAGAATATCAACGGAGCTATAGGGATTGCGGGATAAACACCATTATTCCCTATTCCAAATCCTATGCCAGCAATGGGGACCCAGAGGTTAATCTGTCCTTCTGGATTGAACCAGTCGCCGACACTACTGTAGCTCACTCCGAAGAGTAGGTTGATGAATCCATAGTAGAGCCAGAGGTAAGAAATACCAACAATGAAGGCAGATTTGTTTTTGTGTTTGAATTGATTGTAAATGTTCAGAATGATTCCAATCATGATATGAATGGCACCAATCTCGATTGAGAGTTTGAGCATGTGTGTGGCTCTATACGGGTTGAGAACCATGTGTCCATGTCCATCGTCAATGAAATGAGCGAATGTTGGCCAGAGAGGTTCGAATACGGTCTCAGCACCGAAAAAGCTCCCAAAGAGGAACCCACCAAAAACCGCGAATATCCCCATCATCATGAGCCCATACGCACCATTCTGTACATAACCCATTATTGCTCCCCAGTCATCTCCCTTCTTGTTTGCTCTCCAAGCTGCAAGGCCGATGATAAAAATAAGAATCCCTTGACCGATATCAGCAAACACCAAACCAAAAATCAAGGGGAAGGATAGGAACATGATCTTTGTAGGGTCAATGTCATGACGAGATGGAATTCCGAAAGCCTTCACAACATCTTCAGTAGGCTTCATGACAGCTGGATTGGAAATACTTGAAGGTGCCTCATGGTCAGCAAAATCGGGCTTGTCAAATGACACTTCTAATGCAGATCCGACCCGCTCACGAAGTATCGGCTCAAGCTCGGCTTCTCTACTTTCTGGAACCCAACCCCACATTTTGATTGATTGTTCAGTATAGACAATCTGATTTTTGATGTCAACACGTTGTTTCTCTACGTGCAGGGTTTCCCAAGCGGCTAATATTCTAAAGCTCCATTCATTTCCGATGGTTGTTTTTCTCTGCTCTAGTTGAACAATCTGTTCTTCTTGAGCCACCATCTGAGCTTGTGCTTTGACCACGATTTGCTCAGGACTTCCAGATTCACCTTCAGGGATTTGAAAGACCTCAAATTCGAGGGCGGACAGTATTCGTTCTACTGCATCCATCATCTCAATTGGAACAGTGATAACACTGGCATGAGCACCACCCTTGAGAGGTAATGAACTGATAGTAAAGGCTCCTTCAGTGACTTCCTGAAGGCTCCACTCCAACTCACTAATTCGTCCAGATGGGACTAATCCTGCCGTTGTGAATGTGTAGTCAGTGGTTGTTATCAGACTAGGATCGATACCCAATGGCTTCAGTGAATTTGCTACATCACTGATACCCTTTTGGCGGTCCAACTCGGTTTTGGCCATCATAAGTTCAGTATCAATCTCAAGCACTTCAGTTTCGATTGAAGTTATAACTTCAGAAACAAGCTCAAGTGACTTATTGAGTGCTGAATCATCAATTTCCAATACTTGTCCAGTTGAGCGATTTGGGTCTAGTTCTAGTGAATGAACGATCTTTTCCAACCGATCTAATGCGGAGAAGACGGTTTCTTCTTCTCTGCTTCTCTTGACTTCGACCAAGCCAGCTTGTCTTCGAACATCCAGGAACTCAAAAGCCCCGAATTCTTCAATTCCGAGCAAGACCTGACGTTCAAAATCTCGATGGGAAACAATTTTGGCGACAATCATTTTTTCTGGACTCATCAGACCCATGGCAATATCACCGTTTTTTGTCGAATAGTGGATACTGAAACACTAGTTCGTTAGTGCTTGACTTAAGTTCTGGTAATTAACCTTTGCGACGGGAGGCAGGTCAATGTTTTTTAGGTGCGTGCAGTAGTAATGGATGTCAGAAAAATGAGGTTTGGGCCTAATGTGTGCAGCACATGAAGAAATTGATCAAATTCACGAGAGTGAAGTGGCAGCCCGTGTGAGAGTCGAAGACGCTGAAAAGCGTGCTCGAGCAATTCGGGAAGAAGCCGACAAGGAAGCTAAGGCACTAATGGCCAAAGCAGAACATGATGCTAAGAAGACCGCTTCTAAGATGTTGTCTGAGATTGAGGGGAAGAAAGGAGAGATTGAAGCAGGAGTGCTTGCTGAAACAGAGCAGACAATAAAGAATAGACAGAAATTAGCAGAGAAGAGGAAAGATGAGGCAGGAAAAGCTGTCTACAAAAACCTCGTGGGGGAGGTCTGAAATCATGAGCGGCATCACTAATATCATCGAGATAATTAATAGTAAAACTACTGAGAAAGAGAAGGAAATCATCAGCGAAGCAGAGAAGCATAAGAAGATGAAACTTGAAGAAGCTCAGCGAAAAGCCGAAGACGCAGCATCAGCAATAACCAAGAAAGCTGAACTTCAAGCAAACTCTGAGTTAGTCAAATATGAAGCAAGTGCCAAACTCAAAGGAAAATACAAAATGCTTGAAGCCAAAGATGCACAGATCACTGAGATTCTATCATCAACACAGGAAAAAGTCGAAGGTGTTGTTGGAAAAGCAGAGTACAAAAAAATTCTCACTCGGTTAATCACAGATGCTTGCAAGGCACTAGCAGTAGACCAAGTTGAACTCATTCTCCCGAAAGGTCATGCATCACACGTAGATACTGCTGAAATCGAGAAAATTGTTGCAAAAGAGAGAGGTAAGAAGACAAAACTCACCATTTCAAAAGAAACCATTCGTTCCAAGGGTGGAGTAATAATCAGAACAATGGATGGTGCAAGATGGGTCGATGATACCTTTGAGGCTCGATTTGAAAGATTAGAAAGCAAAGCTCGAGACACTATTGCGAGTATCCTATTTGATGATGAGGATAAAAAGTAGAGAGTGGAGGAAACCACTCCTACTATTCCACATCAATTGCTAGTATTACATCAAGACAATCAATTGAGGAATATATCCTACTAAGAGAAAGGCGATAACAAATCCGTAGATAGCTACAGCCTCAATAAATACTACGTATAGAATACTTTTACCAAAGGTTTCTGGTTTCTCTGTGATTGCACCAAGTGCAGCCGCAGAAGCAGTACCCATTCCTAAGCTAGCACCAACACCAGCAAGGCCAAGTGATAGACCAGCACCAAGTGCCAGACCAAGTATAGCCATACCTGCACCTTCTGCTGCTTGCAGCATCTCAAATCCATGAATTGGGGGTGTTCCCAATGCATTCATGATTGTCGAACTATCCATCAATCCGAATGTGATAGCAGCTAACACTGTAACTACTACGCTCAGACTAAGCAGGATCAGACTTGTGATTTCTTTATCAAATCTCATTTGTATTTCCTCCAACTCTCACCAAATTGTTATCATTCTACGAATTGTTTCTGCAGATTCTCCTCGCTCAATACCGACTGCTATGGAGCGTAGGTTACGAACTTCATATTGTTTGAGACTAAAGAATCCAATGATTGTTCCCAAATGGAATGGAAATGCGGTCATTTGAAGTTTTATCCTCTGAGCAATAAAGTCCTCTATTGCTAGTTCTACATTTCCTAAATCATCGGTCTCTTCATACAATCTAGCCATTCTTCCGCCAAAATCAGAATACTTTGTTGAATCCAGTTTTGTGATGACTTCCCTCCACGTATTAGCAGAGGCAATAGCATCAGTTAGTGCCTGGACCCGTGGAAACCGAACTAAGGATAATTCCAAAGCTCTAGAGTCTAAACCGAGAAGTATGGCTCTAATTCCAGTCAGGACATTTCGAAGTACGACTCTTGGTTCAAGGATACTATTGACTCGATCACTCTCAACCTTTGAGAATTCCTTCAATGCATCCACAACATTCCTCAGATACCATTCTTCAACTGCCACCTCAAGTGGCACGGTTGAGTTGTATTCTTGGTACGTGGGAAGTCTCGTGAGCAAGGACACCTTCAGATCCCATTGGGGAAGAAGGTCAATCATCTTGTTCACAGAAGAGGCTCCGATAAGTGTCTGGAATAGGGTAGCTTCAGCAGGAGATGAGGGCACTGAGAATCTCAGAATCTCATCTTCTTCAAGCTCAACATGAAGTCCTCTAATAATTGACTTTACACTCTCTGCATAGAACATCTCTAGGAAAGTGTTAGTAAAATGGCGAACTTTTCCAGTTAATGAACGGGATAGGTTCGTACTCACATCTGCAAAATCTTTAGAGAGAATGAGGGCAAGTTCATCCGGACTTGGTACAGCACTCGGTGAATGTTTTGAAATGACCGAACCGTAATAGGTTCCGGAGAGCATCTTAATGAAGTCTTGATAGCTACTTACCTGAAGCAGACTCTCGTACATGCCAATCGAAATGAAGCGTGACTTCATTCCTCGAATCCTGGCATTGACAAAGCCATACTCGTTAGCAGCTCGTAGACCCATTATGATGTTCCTGTCCGTTCTCAATGTGGTGAGGACTACCGTGGAGAAACATTAGTGCCGATATAAAAGTAATGACTAGCCTAGATTACCGCTTGTAGAAGAATTCAAATAACGAACTGCCATCACGTTCAGTGGTCACTATGACAGAAGAGAGTGGGGCACCAGTTCATCGGTCTGACGACTACATAAACCTTGGAAGCCTTTTCAGAAATTCTGCAACGATCATGTTCGTTGTTCAGATAGTATCAGTAATTGCAATGATTGGCGCATTTGCTGCCTATTTCATTGGAGATGTGTACTTTGTCCTAGCGGGAGATATGCAGATACTTGCACTCCTTCTGGCCAGCATTGTGGTACTAGTGATATTCCTAGCAGCAATCAGCGCATTTGTTAGATTCTCCAGAAGAATCGGTGATGCCGTTGTAGGGCCCGGAGTTGAGGAAGTACGAATGAGTACACCACGAGTAAAGGGAGTAGTTGTACTCTACGCGCTGCTTGTTCTAATGATGGCTATCACGGGAATTTACACATGGTATCTAGTGGATTCTAACATTCTGGCTCCACTTGCAACAACCAATAATTCCATTTCACTCAGGGTCGCAGGTCTTGCACTTGGGGCGTTCATCATCGCTTTAATGATCCAGGTGATAATTGCAGCAGTTGGAAGAAGCGCAACAAAGATCATCATAGAAGTGCTTGATGGTGATGACTCAGAGTTCTTAGATTAATTCACTCAGAGGAATCGTCTTCCAAATCGAAGACGACATCCTCCAGTATCTCTTCCATTGCAGGCATATACTTGGGGCGTTCCTTAGATTTTTGTTCAATCAGTTCAAGATAGCCAACGGTTTTGTAAACACCATATACGCCCAAGAAGAATCCAGCAATCGCCCCGATTATTGCACCCCAGGTAGCACCACTTGGACCTCCAATTGAACCACCTACAACTTGACCAGCAAGAAGAAGTGCAATCACGGAGCACGGAAGTTCAGAGCCAACTGCAAGCCAAGGTCCCATTCCAGAGAACCCTCTATCCTTCTCAGACATAAGACTAGTACAGATTTACTTCCGAATATTCCTTGTGGTTTCAACATATGCAGTATGGTGAACGTTTTTGTAAGGATTTACAACCAAATAAGATGAGGTAAGTCAATGGAAGTATCAGTTAGCTACGGTGAAGGCAAAGTAAAGCTCAATATTCCTGAGAGCAACCTTGCTGGAATCATCAAGCCAAAAGCGCTGAAACCAAAGCAAGACCTGCTTGGTGAACTGGATAGGGTACTTGACAACCCTCATGGACCAACACTCGCTGAATTGGCAAAAAGCAAGAGCGTTTGTGTACTTGTTGAAGATCATACTCGAGATGAACCACACTGGGAACTTGTGTCTTCAATTATTCCACGTTTAGTACACGCAAACAGGGTCCAATTCATTATTACTACAGGTTCACATGAAGTAAATCATCCTGATAACATTGAGATTGTGGATCTAATTCGAAGGGCTGCAAAGGACTCGCGACTTCCTAATTTTGAAGTCACTATCCATGATTGCAAGGCAGAAGATTTAGTTAATCTTGGAAAAACAAGTCGGGGTTCCCCGGTCTTGGTTAACAGTGCGGCTGTCAATCACGACGTGTACGTAAGCATCTCTGATATGAAAGCCCACTATTTTGCTGGATATTCAAATGTAGTCAAAAACTTCCTTCCTGGTGTCTGCGGGTTTGATACCATAGAGGCAAATCATGCAATGGCACTCAATCCACACTCGACATTCGGAATCCATCCCTATCATTCGGACAAGACTCGTCGAGAAAACCCTCTTGCCGATGATATGAGAGAAGGGATGGAAATAATTGTTGGAAAGGGAACTGTGTTCTTGTTAGCTGTTGTCACAGATGGTGGAAAATTAATCTGGGCAGACGCTGGAAAGGTTGAACCTGTAACAGCTGGAGCCATGGAGATTCTTGATGAATCAGCGAGCTTTGTTGTAACCCCACAATCACGAATCATTGTTTCACCAGGGGGCTATCCACAGGACAAATCGCTATATCATGCACAAAGGGCAATCGAACTCACAAAGAATGCTGTACTTGACTATGGAGAGATTCTGTTCCTGGCACAATGTAAGGATGGCGTAGCTCCCGAATCAGCTATTCAGAATTTCTACAATAAATTGACACTACCTTTGACTGAAGTTATCGCATCGATTAGTGGAAAATATCATCTCTATGAGCATAAGGCTTTCAAATTCGCAGAACTTCTCATGAAAGTGGATAGCATCAAGATGTACACAGACCTTGACAGACAGACAGTCGAATCTGTTCATATGAAGAAGATTGAGAATCCTCAGACAATCATTGACGAATGGATTGCAGACGATCCAGATGTCAAGATACTGGTGCTTGACAAGGGCAACAAAATTGCAGTATATGCGAACTAATTATCTTGCCAGTGAATCTCTGATATTGCATTATAGAGTGCTTTGAATGTGTCATAGCCTTTTTTGTACACATCCAGTGTTTCTGGTCTAGGTTCAAGTGGAGTGAGAGGTTTAACCATCTCTTCAGATGCTTGTGCAACTGATTTGTAAGCATTCACACCTTTGAAGGCTAGAATAGCTGCTCCTACTGCTGTTGCCTCCTCCATTTGAGTTCGAATCACGGGAGTTCTAAGAATATCTGCTTGAATCTGCATCCAGGTTTCACTTCTTGATGCACCTCCATCTACCCTAACCTGCTGAGAGGGGAGACCGAGTTCACGCATCACCTCAAGATTTGTGCGAATCTCATATGAAACACCTTCGAGTATTGCACGAATCAAATGGTGACGGGAATGACCAAGAGCAAGTCCAGCAAAGATACCTCGTGCATGGGGATTCCAATTGGGAGCTCCTGCTCCAGCAAAGTGCGGAATGTGGATTACACCCTCAGCACCAGGAGGACTCTTCTCAGCAGCCTCAGTGATTATGTCATATGGGTCAACACCACGTTCATCAGCAATACCAATCTCTTCGCTTCCTAAGTTGTCCCTATACCATTTCAGAGCAGACCCCGTTGTGAACATACTTGCTTCAACAACGAATGTATTTGGAACAACATGACGACTACAGAGTACTCTCATGGAGGGGTCCAATTTCACAGTGTTAGAGTGAGCGAGTAGGAATGTGCCAGTTCCAGTCGTGGATTTGATCATACCCTCGCGGACAACACCAACACCGAGAGCTGCACATTGTTGGTCACCTCCACCTGCGACAATTGGAGTTCCTTCTTTGAGCCCAATTTCCTTGGCAGCTGTACTAGTCAATTCGCCTACAAGGGTACCAGATTCAACAAGCTGAGGTAATTTTTCCTTTTCAACTTCAAAAGTATCTAGCAGCTTGTCTGACCATTTTGCTGTTCGAACATCAAAGAGAAGAGTTCTGCTAGCATTTGAGTAGTCTGTGATTATTTCATCAGAGAGACGGTAAATCAAGTAATCATGAACGAGCAAGAACTTGTGTGTTCTGTCATAGATCTGTCGCTCGTTCTCACGTATCCAGAGAATTTTTGGTGCAGTAAAATATGGATCAACTGTAAGCCCACTAATAGTGTAGACCTGAACCTGGGCAATCGTTTCCTCAATCCAATCACACTGTTTTACAGTTCTGCGGTCTTGCCAAACAATCGCATTTCGTAGCGGTACTCCATTCTCGTCTATTGGTACGACTGTTTCCCGTTGGTTTGTAACACTGATTGCTACAACCTGTTCGGGGCTAATCTTGCCATCCTTAAGGCAACGCTGAATGGTTTCACATGCTTTTTCCCACCAACTCTCAGCCCGTTGCTCAACCCACGATGGATGAGGATAGAGTGACTCAAATTCAGAGTAAGCACTAGCAATTACATTACCAGATTTATCAAAGAACATAGAACGAACACCGGTTGTTCCAGAATCAATTGACAAGACTACTTCGGCCATGGATGCCACAATATGTGAATATGATATCCTCGATAAGAAGGCTTCGAGAAATACTATTTGTAACTTAGTTCTGAGTCAATAACTTCGCGAATATCTCTGCGAGGCCCAATGCATTCTTTCTTGAACTTGGAATCCTTCTTCAAGCGGTTTTCCAATCGCATTGCATCCCTACGGGTCTTGCATTCACAAGTATATACAACGAACTTTGGTTTGTGAGCGCGGAGGTATGTTGCAGAGCGAGATGTGTTGGATAGGTGTTCGCTCATTCGTCTTGCGAGGTCGTTAGTCATCCCTGTATAGTATGTTCCATCTTCAGTTTCGACGATATATACAAAGTACATGACAGCATCGGAGTTATCCCCATGCTTTGATAAAGGCGTTTGTTACATGTAGATAATATGTCAGAAGAAGGACCAACGAAAGGGTTCAGTGTGTTGGCGATAGTTCTCTTTGGATTTCTTTCAATGATCTTTTCACAGGTATTTACAGGAACCTCACCATTATGGTTCCTAGGAGCTTCTGACTGGTTTGTAGCCCTTCCACTCTACTGGGCACATGCTTTGCTTCTTCTTAATCTAGCATTGAGGTATGAACGAACTTCTCTTACACAATTGTACCTATGGGGTATAATTTTCGGACTTTTTGAGGGCTGGATTACAAAAGTGATTTGGGCAGGATATGTGGGAGAGGTTCCAGCATTTGGAACATTTCTTGGATTTGCTGTAGGAGAATTCTTGGTAGTTGCATTATTCTGGCATGCCTTTTACTCCTTCATTGTCCCAATACTCGTGTTTCAAATAATCGTTCAAGGAACAAACAAAGGTGATGCGGGAGCTATTCACACATCACACTTGAGAGTAATATCAAGAAGTACACCTAACAAAATCCTACTTGGTATCTTCGTTGTCACAAGCTCGTTCTTCGTCACTATGGGTCTAGGCGCAAATAGTTTAGCCATCTTGGTTGCTGCGGGAGTTAATTTTGCGTATATCTTTGTCCTGAACTGGATTGTTACATCATGGAGTAAAAAGCCACTTGATCTAGATTCGCTCCGGCTCGGAGAGAGAGGTCTATCCATTATAATCATCTACCTGATTGCAATTTACGCGTTCTCATTTCTCACCTTTATGCCTGAGAGAATTCCAACTTTAGGAACAATACTCCTAACAATAGCATTCTACATTGTTGTGATTACTCTCATTTTCGTCAGCCCCAAAGATACTCGAAAAACCATTGAGCTTCCTTCGGGAATTCTGGATTTTGGACAAATCACCTGGGGATTGATTATGATTTTTATGCTAGCTATAACGTGGGCTTTGATTCCAGTTATCCCTCTATTTCTGGGAAGTCTACTCTACCTATGCATGATAGTCATAGGACCAATTCTATTCTTCCTAGCAATAGTTATCGTTGTCAGAAAATATCGGGCTAGCACACACCAACCTACGGAGCAAGTACACTCAGAATAGCTAAGATAAAGTTACCATGCAAAATCCTATGTATTCATGGAAAGGATTACAAGGTACCGAATCTTTGGCTTGATTGATATGACAGATACCATCATCGTAACTGGAGCAAGTGGGTTCATTGGAAGCCATCTAGTTGACCAACTCCTAATGAAAGGACACAAAGTGATTGGTATCGACAACATGAGAACAGGTAGGAAGGAAAACCTCTCAGAGGCTATGCAGAATAATAGGTTTCGATTGCTGATAGCGGATATTCGCGATACGGAACTTCGCAGTATAATCGAGGATGATATCGATACTATCTTTCATCTTGCTGCCATTTCTTCTGTAAAAGAATCTGTAGAGAATCCCATCTTGGTAAATGATGTCAATGTAAATGGAACAGTCAATGTTCTTGAAATGGCTCGAAAACGAAATGCAAAACGAATAGTATTTAGCTCGAGTGCGGCAGTCTACGGGGATCCTGAGGAGATTCCGGTTCGTGAAGACTTCCCTCTTAATCCACTAAGCCCCTATGCGGCATCAAAGATTTCAGGAGAAATGTACATTCGGTCTTTCAGTAAATCGTATGGCATGGATGCAACAATTCTTCGCTATTTCAATGTCTACGGACCACGACAGGAGTTCTCAGAATACAGTGGGGTTATTTCAATATTCATCAATGAAGTACTGGCAGGAAATCCGATTAAAATAGAAGGGGATGGAATGCAGACTAGGAGTTTCTTGCATGTTGCTGATGTAGCAAGAGCAACCCTGAATGCCAGTGAGCTCGATGCAGCTATTGATGAAACAATCAATATTTCTGGACCCAATATGATTTCTATTCTTCAGCTTGCCGAGATGATGAAGAAATCTATTGATGATTACAAATCAGAGATTATTCATATAGAACCACGAATAGGAGACATAGCAGAAAGCATTGGGAGTATAGAGAAAGCCCAGAAGCTACTGGACTTTTCTCTGAAGATACCACTAGAGAGAGGTCTCAGAGAGACCGCAGAGTGGTATCGGAATCACCAATGACTACGTGACTGTTAGTAGCAAATTGATTTGATCAACCACACCATCATCTGTTCTCAGAATCACCTGAATTAGGAATTGTTGTAGTACAGTTCCTTCCGGAAGTATCACCGTGATTGAAGGTGATGTTCCGTAAATATCTCCAGCACCAACATAACCAATATCAAGAGTGTATGTCGTATTTGATGCATACATGCTTGGAATGACTTCTAATCCATGCCATTGGATAGTGAAGTTAGCTGTGTAAGCTAAGTTGGTTGGTGGAGTCACTATATCCAGATACAGATGCTGAGTCATATTGTAGTTGTTACGCATCAACGTTGTCAGGCTTGAGAAGTCTCCAGAATCTATTGAGATTGGTGTGAACACTGCAGATTCGAAACCAACTTCTCCGGCTTCGATGATGCTTCTGTTTAGAAGTCCAAACATTTTGTAGTATGCTTCAATAACATTCTCACCTAGTTCTACACGTTCTCCGGTGTATGCATCAACGAGACCAACGCCACCTAACTTCTGAATGACCCTATTCGATGAGGTTTCCACTTCTAGGAAGACAGGAACAACAAAGAAGAGGTCTCCACCAAGATGGTAAAGGAGACGATTCCCATATCGATGCGCACCCCAAAGTTGCAATTGCGTTCTAACCACATCATTAGTTTCAAAGGCTTGAACGACTGCAGTTGGACCTAGCCAATTTGATGCACCGCTTTCACCAGCTCGATAGAACGTCATCTCTCCAAATCGCTGATCACCACAACCCATGACATAGATACCCGCAAGATTATGCGCAGAGTCTGCAGAAGATGCGATTCTGAATTCGCTGTTGTGATATGCAATGAAGCGTTCCTCACCTTCAATATTCATAATGACATAACGTGTATCAGAATCATCAGGTTTCTGATGGAAATCAACTCCACCAAGCCAGGTGTTCGGTTCATTAACGTGAAAGATGTAAGCAACGTCAAGTTGTCGTTCATAGAGATCTTCAGGCCACTTCAGCTGTGACTGAAGCCAGTCAGGGGTCTCTTGCCAATCATAGTAAGATCGATATGTGTTGTCTAAAAAGATACTTTCGCCTGTTTCTTGCGATTCGTAGAAATCCATCTCGCCAGTTTCTATATCAACAAGAACTACTCCCATGAATCTCATGTAGTTTTCATAGGCATATCCTGTGGAGAGTGGGTAATCTATGAATACCGAAACTGCGTAGAATATTTCTCCAGAAGGATTGACAACAATATAAGGATCTGAATCTACCGAAAGTCCTTGGAGCATCACTGAACGAACACGAGAAGCGACATCACGCTCTACTAGCATATCCATATCCTGTCCGAAATATGACCAAGCTTGGGGACCAAGTGTCAAAAGGTAGTAGAAGGATTCGAATCCAGAGAGTGTATAGTCAGGAGTTCCAGCAAATGAGCTGTTCCCCACTTCTTCGAAGTTCTCTACATTCACGAAGACACTATCGCTGAATCCCACACCTTCGCCATAGTAGAAATTGACCTCTTCTGTTCTGTTAAGCAAGGCGACAAGATTGTCATCTTCAATTAGCTCACCACTATAGGCATCCAGAACAATCATTCCCTCAGTATGAGTATAGATAATGTGCTGATTAATGAAACTGGTCCATGTTTGCCCAGTTTCGAAAGTCAAAGGTGCAATCCAGTATTCATGGTTCTTGAGATATACAATATCTGAATCCGCCAATTGCATCCAATTTGCACCAATTTGATTCCGCATACGTAAGTAACTCGCAGTTTGATCCCATTGTCGTACCGTAGTCAGGGACTCAATTTCACTAGCAGGGGTAGCATTAGAGGTTAAGTCATCAAGTGATTTGATTTCAAGATCACTTATTCCTGCAGCCCAGTTTGTAATCTGAATAGATTTTGTTGTCTGCATGTCAAACTGCCATTCCACATACTTGTCACCCTCCATCTGAATTCCATAGTAGAGAGCTTGAGTAATTGGAAGCATCACTACAATTGCAATCAAGAAAACTGCAAGTAGTCCAAAGCTGCGTGGACTTCCACCTATTGGAATTAAGCGTGCAAGTTTGAGTCGCCGAAGCTCATTGGCGATGTGCGCACGATCCTCCATGAGAAGTCCAACACGTTTTCTATAATCTTCTGCAGAGAGGGCAGCAGCCTCATACTCTTGTCTGAGAGAGAGAAGCTCTCCCTGAAGTCGGGCAAGGTCACCCTCAAGTGAAGCTATCTTCGACTTGAGGCGCTGTCTGACATCACCAGACCTAACTCTAATCACCATAAACGCAAATGAACCAAAGAGACATGCACCCAGTGCTATAATCATAGCAAGGTAGCTCATCCAAGTCCCAGCATTCACTGTCCAAGTAGGTACTGCAAGAATTTCTATCAGAAGTACCAAAGCACCTACCAAGAGACCCTTTGAAATAACAACAAAGATGTCTCGTCTCTGCATCATGAGGTCAGTAATGATGCTAATTGCAAAACGAGCAGCAGTAGCAAAAATGACTGTTGCTATAAGACCAAGGTATAGCTGATACATCTCCATTGCAGGAATGAGTGATTGGATTGATGCAGCTGAAGTTCCTGGTGCGAAGGGTAGAGCAAACAGTGTTCCAATTTGAGAAGCTGATATTGAGATAGACCCATCACCAGCTAGCATCATGAGAAAAGCAACATTCTGCCCAGTTACCGCATACCCACCTGTTGAAACATAATATAAGAAGAATCCAGCAAATTCCAAGAGCCTCCAGATTACTGCAGTTTTCTGATCTAGACGGAGTTGTGTTGGAGGACCTGTCTGTGTCATTGCTGAAACAAATGAGAGGAAAGTAGAGCGAGACCATACAGTGACTAGACTGCTTAGAATTGCGAGTAGTAATGACGCAGTGAATATGTTGTTCTTCAGGGTCCAGGTTGCCCAGTAATCGACACCTGCCTTTATGTTGTAAGTCGCGATGAAAATATTCTGACCTAAGACCCACCCATATACGGTGGCAGCAACAGCAGCGATAATTCCAGCTAATATTGCAATGTAAACAATGACTCTGAGCATTTTCATTGGTTTTTCCTCTCAGTTCCTAATTGATACATTGAGTATGAGCACATAAGAGGATAACGTTTCAAGATAATGAATCATTGAACATGAAAATGCAATAATTCCCTTCATTTCGATAACAATATCAGGGGCGTAACCAGTCCTAGATTTATGGCTCGACCAATGTGGTTTGTTTCCATTCTAAAGAAAACCTTTGGAACTAGAAGTATGATAGCAAAAGCAACGAAAATTCCATTGCTAGGAAGAGCTGTGGATAAAATGTTCTTCGAAGGCGATGATGTAATTTACTTACCAAAGGATTCTGTCGCTCAGAAGACCATCCAGATAGGTAGGAAATTGGACAGGCCAGAGGAAACCACACTTCCCTCAGAGATCATTCACCACTTCATTGAGAAAGCAAACAAGCACTGGATTATGAATTCCTGTATATGTCGGGATGCAGCCACATGCGAGGATTATCCGATAGATTATGGCTGTCTCTTTATGGGAGAAGCTGTTGACGATATCAACCCTAAACTTGGTCGTCTAGTGACAAAGGAAGAAGCTCATGACTTTGTAAGGAAATGTCGAGATGCAGGTCTCGTTCATCTAATAGGAAGAAACAAACTAGATGCACAATGGCTGGGAGTTTCTCCAGGTGATAAACTTCTTACAGTATGCAATTGTTGCCCATGCTGTTGTCTTTGGAAAATGCTCCCAGATTTGACCCCGGAGATTGGTAGAAAAATAACCAAGATGTCAGGTGTTGAGGTTAAAGTAACAGATGCTTGCGTTGGATGTGGAACCTGTGTTGATGAGGGTGTATGTTTTGTCAACGCTATATCCTTAGTTGATGGAAAAGCCGTGATTAGTGCTGAATGTCGAGGATGTGGTAGGTGTGTTGAAGTATGTCCAAATGATGCAATCGAACTGACAATAAATAACCCTGAGTTCCTTAGTGAATCAATTGATAGAGTATCCTCAGTGGTTGATGTTGAGTAGTGATTATGCACCAAATTTCTCAATATGACCTGCGTAACCAAGAAGTAAAGGCATGACATCCAAACCTCGGATTGTATGTAGACCACCCATAGCAGCATCAATTTCAGAGAACTTCTCAACATTATCGGGTCGAATGAACTCGGACCAAAACACGATTGGAACAGGGTCACATGCATGCTCACCAGTTGAAACAGGTGTTGTATGGTCTCCAGTAATTGCGATGACTATCTTACTACTAACCTTGTCGATGATTTTCCCGACCATTTCATCGGTCTTTTCGATGGCTAGTATCTTCTCTTCAGCATTATGATCATGACTCGCATTATCAGTCGCCTTGATATGAACGAAGATGTAGTCATAGTCACCTTCGATACATTCGATGGTCTTTGCTGCAATGTTATCAAAATTCGTATCGATGGTTCCAGTTTGACCGTCAACGGTCTCATGAACCATACCAACATACTTGGCAGTGCCAATGTAGAGTGCGCCACCAGCAATGACTACAGAGGATACACCGTATTTGTCATTGAGCGTTTGTATCTCGCTATGTCGTCCAGGACCACGTATAAGAATCGCATTTGCAGCAGGTAGACCACGTTTTTCTCGCTCCGTATTTACGTCGAGGTCTCTCAGACGTTTGTTAATTTCCACCATCATCTTGTTGATTATATCTGCAGTCTTCTTAGCTTCGGGTTTCAATGGTTTGCATTCCCAAATCTTCACACCTGTTTCATGAGGGTCAACATCACTAATCTCTGCATAGAGACCCTCACCCCTAAGGATCATTGCGCCCCGATGTTCAACTGTTGCAAGAAAGTGAATCTTAACTTCATCAATCTCAATACCATCGATCTTGGATTGGAGAATATCTTGTTCTTCACGGGTGAAGATACGACCAGCTCGTCTATCAAGAACAGTCATGTCTTTGTCCAGTGTCGCAAAGTTTGTACGAAAAGCAACATCACCAGGTTTGGACTCTAGGCCAGTCCCCAAGGTTTCAAGAGGACCTCTTCCTGGATAGTCTTCTAATGGATCATATCCGAATAGAGCAAGATGGGCAGCATCACTTCCTGGAGTAATACCAGGACCAATAACATCCATCAGAGCGTTCTGTCCTTCCTTAGCAAGACGGTCAAAGACAGGTGTCTTTGCTGCTTGAAGGGGGGTTTTGCCACCCAATTTTGAAAGGGGGCGGTCTCCAACACCATCCATCACAACGAAAACTGCTTTCCGTTTATCACTCATTGACTAGAATTTCCTCCAGGCAGTTCTGAATTCATTTCCAGGATAGGCACATTCTCCACCGAGTATATCATGAATCTCAAGAAGTCGATTATACTTCTCTACTCTGTCACTTCGAGCGGGTGCGCCAGTCTTAATCTGTCCAGAAGAAAGTGCAACTGCAAGATCTGAGATGAAGGTGTCACCAGTTTCACCACTTCTGTGGCTTACAACAACACCCCACCCTGCTTCATTAGCTAATCGAGCAGCCTCAATAGCTTCGGTAACAGTACCAATTTGATTCACTTTCAGAAGGAGTGCATTGCCTGCTTTTTCTTCGATAGCTCGTTTCACGATCTCGGGATTTGAAACTGTCAGGTCATCAGTTACTACCTGGGTCTTTGTCTTTCGCATGTAATCAGTGAAGTCACTGAATGCCTCTTCTTCGAAAGGATCCTCAACGATAGACAATGGATAAGTTTTCTCAAGGTCAACATACAAATCTATGAGCTCAGAAGCATCGAGCTGTTTTCCATCAATAGCATACTTTCCGTTCTCATAGAATCCACTGGCTGCTGCATCAATTCCTAGAACAACTTCCTTTTTCGGTTTATATCCAGCTTCTTCAATTGCAACCATAATTGCATCAAAAGCATCTGTTGTAGATTTCAAACCAAATCCACAAAATCCACCCTCATCTCCTACATGCTTGCCCATCCTTCCATATTTACTGATGAGTCCTTTTCCAAGAGTGTGGTATACTTCACTGACACATCTTAGTGCATCTGGAAAACTTTTGGCACCTACTGGGAGAACCATGAACTCCTGTATTGCAAGGTCATTACCCGCATGAGCTCCTCCATTTATCACATTAGACATTGGAACCGGTTGGAGGTATTTAACGGGTTTTCCAATTACCTTGGTTCTAAGATACTCAAATAACTCCATGTGAAGATGGGATGCTGCTGCAACAGCGGTTGCCATTGAAACTGATAAAACAGCATTTGCACCAAGTTGACCCTTCCCCTTGCTAGGGTCAAGCTCAAGCAGTGCTCTATCAACCTCACTGTGATTCAATGGATTGATTGTTAGCATTGCTTCACATATTGTTGTGTTGACGTTCTTGACCGCACGAGTTACACCTTTTCCCTTGTATCTCTTGCCGCCGTCTCTAAGTTCCACAGCCTCATGAATACCAGTAGAGGCGCCACTAGGAACTTTAGCTACACCTTTTGTGCCATCAGAGAGCAGTACCTTCGTCATTAACGTGGGATTTCCACGAGAATCAAGAATCTCAATTGCATGAATCTTTGTGATGTCTACCATTAAGCTCACCAAGCATGTAAAATGATGCTTACTATCTTATATTTTGGATACGTTTTGAATTTATGTACATCCATGTGAACGTTATCCGAAATAATACACTTGATTCACAGGGATTAAGCAACTGCTGTGCAAATCTTGGACAAACCTAGACATCAATGAAATCAATAGTTGAATAAAGACCATTCTTGAATGAGCTTAAAAGCTCCTCACAAGACCATAAGTTGAACCTGAATGTTGACCAATAAGGCTTACAGGTATGAACTGGATCCTAACAACATCCAGAGGTCATCCCTTGCTCAGCATACAGGAGTAGCTCGTTTTGTCTACAACTGGGGTTTCGAACAACGGATTGCAATGTACAAAAACAATCAGGGTAACGACCGGTTCACTAACGCCATGAAGCAGCACAAACTCCTCAACTCTCTGAAGAAGACAGAGTTCCCATGGATGTACGAAACCTCGAAGTGTGCACCTCAGGAAGCCCTGAGAGACCTCCATCGAGCTTTTCAGAACTTCTATCGAGGACTCAAGTCTGGGAAGAAGGTGGGATTTCCTCGCTTCAAGAGGAGGGGAGTCAGGGACAGCTTCAGGTTGACTGGAATAATCAAGTTCCATGAGCGAGCGATCCAGCTCCCTCGGATCGGTAAGGTCCGTATCAAGGAGAAGAGAGAGGAGTACCACAGTGGAAGGATACTCTCAGTCACTGTACGACGGAGGGCTAACAGGTGGTTTGTGTCAGTCACTGTGGAGGAGGATATCCTTGACCCACAGCCTGTAAGAGGAGTACCAGTGGGAGTGGACCTAGGAGTGAAGACTCTAGCCACACTCTCTGATGGCACTACCTTTGCAAACCCACGGGCCCTGGGAAGACGATTGGGGAAATTAAGACAGCTCTCAAAGAGCCTATCACGAAAGAAGAAAGGAAGCAAGAACCACGAGAAAGCGAAATTGCGACTTACAAAGATGTACCTACGAGTCTTCAATATCCGACAGGACACACTACACAAGGTGACGACCTATCTTGCCAAGAGCCACAGTAAGGTAGTGATCGAGGACCTGCTGGTGTCCGGGATGCTGAAGAACCGAAGGCTTGCAAGAGTTATAGCTGATGTGGGATTCTATGAGTTCAGAAGACAGCTGGAGTATAAGTGCGGGTGGTACGGTTCTGAGCTTGTTGTGGTATCACGGACCTTTCCTTCATCGAAGATGTGTTCACGTTGTGGGCACAGAAAGAAGGAACTCTCTCTATCAGAGAGAGAGTACGAATGTGACCAGTGTGGGTTTGAAATCGATAGAGATCTCAATGCCGCACTGAATCTGGTCGCCGTCAGTTTGCCGGAGACTGAAAACGCCTGCAGAGAAGAAGTAAGACTCTTAACAGATTCAGAGAATCTAAAGAGAGCAGCCTCGATGAAACAGGAACCGAACATCATCCCAGACTCAATGTCCAGGAATGTCTAAGTTTCGGGGAACGGCTATTATCACTCTTGTCCCTGCAATTTGTATCTGGTGGAACAATTCATGGTCTTTGAATCAGCTAATTCCAAAATAGTATGCACAATCGGACCTGCTTCTAAATCAAAAGAAGTTCTAACGAAGATGGTCGAAGCAGGGATGGATGTTGCAAGACTCAATTTTTCACATGAGGACCATAGGACTGCAAAGGGCACGTTTGATACAATACGTTCGGTCGATGATACGATTCCAATCCTATTCGACCTCCAAGGACCGAAGATACGAATTGGCGAGATGGCAGAACCAGCAGTCTTGAAATCAGGTGCTGAATTCATCCTATCAACGGAGGAGTTCATTGGTGATGCTACACGAGTGTCAATCTCACATGAAGAACTTCCCAAGGATGTGAAGAAAGGAAATATCATCGCATTGAACGATGGTATCGTGAGATTAAGGGTCAAATCCATCAAAGGAACTGAAGTTATCACCGAAGTTGTCCACGGAGGTCCAATCAACAGTAGGAAAGGAGCCAACATTCCAGGCATCAAACTCTCATGTATGGTTCCAACTGAGGAAGATCTCAGGGACCTTGACATTGCTGCTGAACTTGAACCAGATCTAGTAGCATTATCATTCGTCACCGGTGCAGATGATGTGAAGAAACTTCGAGAGGCTATGGATTCCAAGGGACTACATAATACAACCATCATCAGTAAAATCGAACACACACTTGCTATCAAGAATTTTGATGAAATCCTCCAGGAATCAGATGGTGTAATGATTGCTAGAGGAGACCTTGGAATAGAAGTACCCATAGAAGAGGTTCCAATACTACAACGAAACATGATTCGTCGAGCGAATATCTGGGCAAAACCATCAATTGTGGCAACCCATATGTTAGAGTCGATGACGAATGAAGTCATGCCAACAAGAGCAGAGGTTAGTGATGTTGCGCATGCAGTTCTTGAACGAGCCGATGCTGTGATGTTGAGTGGAGAAACTGCAGTGGGCGTAGACCCGGTCGGTGTTGTGAAAATGATGGATAAGATCATCAAACGTGCAGAAAGAGAACTTCCACATCTTGATCCACTATCTATTACATCTCCAAAGAAGATGATTGTAGAACTGATTGGAAATCTCACCTACAATGCTGTAACACTTATTCCTGATAAGATTGAAGCAGTGATTACAGCAACACGGAGTGGCTACACTGCTCGATGGATCTCCAAGTTCAGACCTCCAGTACCAGTGTTTGCTGTAACTGCCAATAACAAAATCGCAAGGAGTCTGAGGTTGTTATGGGGAGTGCATCCAATCACTCAGGAGCAACATGTGGATAATGTAGACGAGCTTGCTCAGGCATCCACTCAAGTTGTTTATGATAAGGGCTATATCTCAAAGGACAAGGATATTGTCTTCACATCAGGTGTCCAGATGATCCCCGGCCGAACCAATGTGGTCGGAGTATTCCATATTGAGGATTTAGTCAAATAAATTCTGTATTCGACTAGTATGTGTACATCGGCATCCCCATAGTAACCCTTTTCTTTGGATAATTTCGCCCCCCTATTAGCTGAAAGACTACGTCGGAGTAGGTAATGAATATGGT
>JAEOSL010000067.1 GCA_016840385.1 Candidatus Thorarchaeota archaeon
CGACCTAACCTTTGCTGAACAACTCATGTGTCCGAAATGCGGAAAGCAGTATGAGAAATTGGATGCAAAGGCATTCTCCTATAACCGACCCGATGGAGCATGTCCGACTTGCAATGGTCTCGGTGTGACCATGGCTATTGATCTTGATCTGGTCATTCCTGACAAAAACATGACCATTCACGAAATTAGTCGACGTATCAACAATGGGGAGAGGTCCTGGTGGAACCATAGAATCATTGCGCTTGGAGAACTGCTGGGCTTTGATTTCGAAAGCCCCTATAAGACTCTCAACAAGAAACAGATAGATTCATTCATCTGGGGCAATCCACCGGTCACTGTAAGCTACACCTCTGAGGGAACCGACTCCACATGGGAAGTGACGCGAAAGTGGATTGGTCTTATTCCTTGGATTGAACGTGTTTTCGAGAAAGGAAAGGGTAGTGACAAGCAATGGTATCAATGGTGGGCAAGACGTATTGCAAACGAGTTCTCTCGAAAGTCGAAATGTGAATCATGCGAAGGCCGTAAATTGAAACCAGAGAGTCTTGCAGTTACTGTATCAGGACAACCCATTGATGAGATATCATCGTTGACAATTGATGAAGCTACTCAGTTCTTCAAGGACATTATTCTCACTGAGCGAGAACAGAAGATTGCAGACCTTGTGCTAAAGGAGATTCGTGCAAGGCTCAATTTCTTACTCTCAGTAGGGCTTGATTATCTCAATCTCGATAGGTTATCGATGACCCTCTCGGGTGGTGAATCACAGAGGATACGTTTAGCTACTCAGATTGGCTCTGCACTCACTGGAGTGCTCTATTGTCTCGATGAGCCATCGATCGGTCTCCACTCCCGAGACATTGACAAACTTATCGAAACCTTCTACCACTTGAGGTCTCTTGGAAACACAGTTGTTGTCATCGAGCACGACCGTGATACAATAGAAGCCGCTGACCACATCATCGATCTCGGTCCTCTGGCTGGAGTCCATGGTGGTGAGTTGGTAGCCGAAGGTCCACCTGAGAAGGTCCTTGCAGATCCTAAGTCCTTGACAGCGCAATACCTTACTGGAAAGAAACAAATACCTGTACCATCAGAGCGACGACAAGGGAACGGTCAGAATATTGTGATTAGAAATGCCCGTGCTAACAATCTGAAGGGTATTGACGTAGAGTTTCCTCTGGGTACGTTGATTTGTGTAACAGGTGTGAGCGGTGCCGGAAAAAGTTCACTAACTCATGAAACCCTCTACAAAGCACTTGCACGCACTATCAACAAAAGGAGTACAGTCCCAGGACCTCATGATGCTATCGATGGAATCGAGCACCTAGAAAGACTTGTACTCGTTGATCAATCGCCCATTGGTAGAACCCCCAGAAGTAATCCTGCCACGTACACGAAGACATTCACACAGATTCGAGAATTGTTTGCTAAGATGCCTGAAGCAAAAGCACGAGGCTTTGGTCCGGGGCGCTTTAGTTTCAACACTCGTGATGGACGATGTGAGAAGTGTAAGGGTAGTGGTGTCCTGCGAGTTGAGATGCACTTTATGTCTGATGTCTTTATGACATGTGACGTCTGCAAGGGTGACAGATTTGATAGGGAAACCCTTGAGGTCACATACAAGAAAAAGAGCATCACTGATATTCTCTCTTTGACCATTGAAGAGGCACTCAAGTTCTTTGCTGACATACCAAAGATTTCGGACCGACTCACAACCTTGAACGATGTCGGTCTTGGATATTTACAACTAGGGCAGCCTGCTACAACTCTAAGCGGTGGAGAAGCACAGCGCATGAAGCTCGCCTCTGAACTATCACGCAAGGATACAGGAGCTACATTCTATCTCTTAGATGAACCAACTGTCGGGCTCTCGGCTTCGGATGTCCATGTACTCCTCGGGGTTGTCAATCGTCTGGTTGATGCAGGCAACACTGTGGTGATTGTTGAACACAATCTTGAGGTTGTCAAGACTGCTGATTGGTTGATTGATCTCGGACCAGAGGGTGGAGATGGCGGTGGCGAATTGGTTGCAGCAGGACCTCCTGAAGCTATTGTGAAAGTGAGGAAGTCCTATACAGGGAAATATCTGAAATCTGTACTCACAGGTTCCAACAAGTAATAGTGCTGAAATTCATAATTTTGTAACTCGTTTTCCACCAAAGTATGAAATTGATGTCACCATTGCTACAAATACCACAATGGGACCGAACTGAACTACAAGATCCTGAAATGGATTTGGAATAGGATCTTGTGGTGGTGGTACGCTACTATTTGTAGTAGTAGTAGTGGTAGTAGTAGTATGAGCTGAACCACAACTTCGAGTTGCTGCATAATGGAATAGTGGGTTGAATGAAATTTCGTAGAACTCACCAGCCTCAAAGTCTGAGAAAACGAACGGACCACAGTTTACGTTAGGCTCTGCAGGATCGAACATTGGGTTCCAGGTATTCCAACCTTGATAGCCAATTCCAGTATCATCATTGAAGATGTGCGCTGGGATAATCGTGTCATATGCAAAATTACTGAAGTGCCAATATGATTCAGTGTTGAACTCAATGACTACTCGAAAGGTTGTTGGAGCATACACTGCTGCCAGGTCACCAATGTCACTACCTGCGGGATTACCGTAGGGTGCACTCTCAAATGCATAGACGTAAGAGAATGCCACATCTTCTGCGGTGATTGGTTCACCATCACTCCAGGTTGCATTCTGGATAATGTCAACAGTGAAACGAGTGTGACCATCTGGTACTGCAGGATTGTCGGAGTGCGTCTGAATCATCATATTCTCAGCAAGATTTGACCTTGGTCTAAGTTTTTGACAGAGTGAGTAGAGCGAAGGCCAGAGTTCTGATAGAATTGCTCT
This sequence comes from Candidatus Thorarchaeota archaeon, assembly GCA_016840385.1. The sequence continues at coordinate 2,870 of JAEOSL010000067.1, forward strand.
AGATTGGGCTGAGTTAGCAACGTAGATGTTAAAGCTATCAGGTTCCTCGCTGATTGCAATGGGGACTGTGCCACCATATGTACCATCGAGTTTCTGAATCTTCCTCATGGTCCAATGACCGGAGATGTATCTACCGAGGTCCTCAGAATGATTAGTGAACTGGTCGTTTCTATAAGCTTGAATATAGATTCTCGAATTTACGACCAGTCTAGGTACATTGTAGTGAAGGACCTTTTGCATCTCAGCAGCTGCCTCGTATACATCTTCATAGGATGTACCAAAGAGGAGCTGGGTACGCAAGCTATCATAAGTTTCATTCCTGAAACTGCACCAATTCTGATATTCAACATCTGCATACTCACTCCAGTATTCGTAAGCGAGCCAGTCTACATCAACAGGGAAAGAATCGAACTCAAAGTATGCCATGTCAAAATCACCGTGTGTATCTAATCTGTTGACTAAGCCATTAAAGTCTGCAGCCAATGTATCTGCATCGACATGAAGGGATTGAAGAGCTTCCTTGCACTTTTGTACAATTCCTATTACGTTAGAACTTGCTCCAGCTGAATACTCTATTGAGATGTCGAATACTGAGCCATTCGGTGTTCTTCTGTAACCCGTTCCAGAATCGATGACAAAATTCAGGTCATCAAGAATCTGATTTCCAATTTCTGATTGCTCAGTATAGTAGTGCCAATCAAATTCGTCTTCAATACACCAGCCATTTGCATAGGGCACGAGTGAGTCGTGTTCCTGTGCGTATCCATACAGAACCTCAGTTGTAGTTGCAGTTTTATCAAAGGCATAAGCAAGCGCTCTTCTAAAACCGCTAATATTCAATGGATATTTCGCACAGTTGATGGTTATGTGACCGAACCCATCATCCCCTCCCTCATAGATGTCAATATCCGGATCTGCTTCCAAAACTGCTATGCGAACCGCATCTGTGAAGCTAAGATCCATTTCTATCTCTCCTGCTTGGATTGCAAGAACACGATCTTCCATGTCTGGAATTACCTTGTAAACAATTCTATCAACATAAGGCCCCGTTTTGGCGGTGTGAACAAAACCAACGCAGGCTGTAACGTGTGTAGGTGAAACTAACATCATGGAAACTAGTGAAACGAAAACTACGATACTAATCCAGTGCCTCCTCATTATATTCAGCCCTCTCCAAATTTAAGTATGAAAGGAAGTATATAATCTATAGGAATCCAGTATTGAATGTGTATTAGAAAACAAAAAGAAGAGTGAAGGCTGACACAAAGTGCCTTCTTTACTTAGGTGAATTACTACTATTTCTTCTTCCTGATCGTGATAGAGAAAATCAAGGTCCTAACGGGCGTCACGGTCTGCTAGATTCAGATGCTATCTCTGTCACGTTTTCAATTTCACCGCAATAGTGCAACCTTCTCCAATCGGTATGATTGTACTGATGACATCTAGTTTCAGAAGTTCTCTGTTGAATTTGTCAATTGCTTTGTATGAGTCATTCCACTCATTTGGAGGTTTGATGAGCGGCATCAGTGTGTCATCAACAAGAAAGAGGCCTCCCTTCTTCAAGACCCTGATGCAGTCTTCAAGCATGACTGGGTATCCACGTTTTGTAGAATCCTGGAAAACAACGTCGAAGGTCTCCGCTTTCATTTCTGCTAGGACCTCCACTGCATCACCTACTATGATCTCAATATTGTCAGATACTCCCTCTCTCTCGAAGGCTTCCCGAGCAACCCCAACAATGGACTCATCGATTTCAATTGTGGTAACAGTGCCACCGAATCTTTTCGCAGCAAGTGCAAGATGTGTTGTTGAAAACCCAATGCTCATCCCTATTTCTAGAATCTTTTTTGGTCTACTTAGATTCAGAAGTAGCTTGAAGAGTCGAGACATTTCATCTTCGATCGGAGGTCCAAAACTGTCGAGTCCTGTAGCTTTGATATATTCCTGCAATCTCGGTTTATCTTTATCCTTGTATATATCATCAATATAGTCCCAGGCTTTCTGGCAATCAAAAGGTACAACGCTCATGAAAGAACAATGTCGTTCTTGCCTTAAGTGACTTCAGCAAAGTGCAGAAAAGATTCTCATGGTATTCTGAAAAATGGACACTCTTTTGAAAATCTATACTAACAATGAACCGCGCGCTCAATTGCGATTAATCGTAATCGTATGCAAATAATACTGAAGAAAAACACAGAGAATTATAGCCAATTTCATGTTCATATACTGTAATACCCAATTTAGGGGGTTATGGGGTCTTATTTCGTAAGAAAATTAATCTATACCATTTTGATTCCAATATCCGCTGATTAACACTGTTAATTTCATTGGAAAAAATAGGCGAACGTAATACTGAGACTCTTTATTACATGAATTATAGAAATCTTAGATTGCTTGCACACGATCACAACCTCTGTGATTAGTCCGCCGGGAGACAGACACTGCAATGATTCAGCGAGAGGATACAACTAACACTAAACTAGCGACTATCAGCGACAGGCCTTCCACCGTACGAGAGTCTGACCTCAGGACCCGCTTGAAAACCTTTCCAAGAGATGCTCAATCATGGTACTTTCTAGGTTCTCTATTACGTTCACACGGTAATCTTGAGGAAGCAGAATCTTCACTTCGGAAGGCCATCTCGCTCAATCCCGGCCCCACACATTTTTGGGATGAACTCGCTCGGACCCTGATGGATATGGGTCGAATTGAGGAAGCATACCATCTCTACGACAGTGGCATAGGACGTGCATCCTCATCGGTCAAGAAAGAGCTTGACAAGTTTAAGCAACTCGAAAGTAAAATTGATGCTGAAGAAACCTCCCCCTGTATCTCATGTACTGATTACTCCTATTATGGGTGTTCCAAGGGCAAGACCTGTGATGCAATTATTCAATGGCGGTCCCGAGCTCAGCACTTATCAATCCGGAAGAAAACCTGAAATTCACAGAAAGCACATTCCGAATCACTGATTTGGCATGTAGTTTTTCAGTGACGCACCACAAACATGGATGATAAGATATGTCCGACCTTTCCAAGCTAGTAAGTGACTTGCCCGATCTTCCAGGAGTCTATCTCTGGAAGGATGAGAAGGGAAAGATCCTCTATATTGGTAAGGCAAAGATGCTTAGACGACGTGTTGGGTCATATATGCGAAAACGCGGTCTCTATCGGAGAACTTGGGAGATGATGCAAAAGGCAAGAGACCTTGAGACCATCATTACCAATACTGAACGGGAAGCTCTTGTTCTAGAACAGACGCTGATCAAGAAGCATCAACCTCGCTACAACATCGCATTGAAGGATGACCGACGTCATGCATGGCTTCGTGTGAATCGAGAAGATAAGATACCTACTTTCGAGATAACTCGGGATGCAGAAAAAGATGGAGCCACATATTTTGGTCCATACGGTAGCACGAAACGATTGGAGCGCTTCATGGATACTATTCGCAAATTAATTCCCGTTGCAATGTGCAAAGAACCTGAGAAAGTAAAACGGGCATGTATGGATTATCATCTGGATAGATGTTCAGGCCCTTGTGAGGAATTCATCTCACTAGACGAGTACTGCATTCTTGTTGAACAGATGTGTATGTACTTGGATGGAAGGACCGAAGATCTCACTCAATTCATTCAGGACCATATGGAACAAGCAGCTGCAGCGATGGAATTTGAAAAGGCCGCAGAACTTCGTGACAGAGTTACTGATATCGAGATAATCATGAGCCGTCAGAAAGTTGTGCAATTCGAAGGTGCTAATCGTGATATCATTGGAATTTCACGAACTGAACAAGCTGCTCTAGTAGAGATGCTGATAGTACGGAACGGTCGATTGATTGGACAAGATAATTTCTATTTCGAAGTGGATCTCGACGTGAAGGATACTGATGTTCTCACTGCATTTACTGAGCAATTCTATTTTGGCTTACCGAGGTTGCCTGATGAGATAATCCTACCTTGTTCGATTCCCGATATGAAGAAGCTCAGCGATTGGTTGAGTGAATCAAATGGACATGGAGTCAAGGTCACAGAGGTATCTGATACTCGAACCACAGAACTTGTAGAGATGGCAAACAAAAATGCGTATCGTGCTCTACGGAAGATGCTGATACTTGGTGAGAGCGAAGAAGAAATTGTCGATGAGGGAGTGAAAGAGCTAAAGGAAGCTCTGAACCTTGCTCAGGCGCCAATGCATATCGAGGGTTTCGATATTGCCAACATTCAGGGAACTGACCCGACAGGATCTTGTGTCGTTTTCATGAATGGCGAACCGTACAATAAACGGTATCGAATGTTCAAAGTCAGGATAAAGGAAACTCCTGATGACTATGCAATGATGAAAGAAGTAGTCTATCGACGCTACTATGGAGTTCTTGAACGGGGACATACTCTCCCTGATTTGATTTTAATTGATGGCGGAAAGGGACAACTCAATGTCGCGATGGAAGCACTCAAGGACCTAGGGTTGGAATATGTCCCGCTTGCTGCAGTTGCGAAGAGGGAGGAACGAATATTCATGAGAAACAACATGGAAGGTGTTGTCTTAGACTATGGATCTGATGGTCTCCGACTCATCCAGAATATCCGTGACGAGGCTCATAGATTTGCTCAAAAATATCATCACAAACTCCGTGAGAAGCGGTTTACAGGGTCCATTCTTGAAGAGGCACCTGGGATTGGTCAGAAACGCAGGAAAGCACTTCTTGAAGCATTTGGCAGCTTTGAAGGAGTTAAGAATGCAACAATTGTTGAAATCTCCGCTGTAGAAGGAATGTCTAAAGCTTCTGCAGATGGATTAAGAAAATGGCTTGATGAAGAGCATTCATCATAGATATTCGGGCTTCGGTAGAAAGATATACTGCCTTGTTTCAACAATTCATGAATTACATTGCTGGTGGTGATATGAATGGTCGTTAAAGTGTTCTTAGTAATCAATACCGAACCTGGACGACTGGATGAAATACATACTACTCTGAAGAAATTTGATGAAGTTGTATTTTCATGCCCCGTCGAGAGTGGGCCATATGATATCGTTGCAATGGTTGAAGTAGATTCTCTCGATGGTTATCGTGTATTAATCGAAAGAATAGCTGCCATTCCTAATACTGTGGACTTTTCGTCGTTCATCAATTCTGGGTCATAGTACCATTCTGAATGTCTACATGTTTTCGATTAGCTTTTCGTCCGTAGACTTGATACACCACTAATCCTATGAATGTCAGGATGACTCCAAGTTGAAGGACAACAAAGTCCAGTGATGGTATTAGAGCTATGCAGATAATGAATCCAAGAATTGGAATGAGGGGAAAGAGAGGTGCCTTAAAGGTACCTTCTACACTGAGTCCTTTCCTCCGTAGAATGATGACTGCAAAGTTTACGATTCCTTGTGCTACGAGGTAACCGAATACAGCTAATTGCGCGACTAGTACAACATCTGCAGTTATTGCGAATAGACTTACCATAACTAACACGAGAACAAGTGCAGGAATTGGAGTTTTGAAGCGCTTACTTACGCTTTCAAATGATTGCGGGAGGAATCGGTCTCGTCCCATCGAGTAGACAATTCGTGCGCCTGCTAGGAAGGTTGCATTTAGTGCTGCATAATTTGATGCTGCCATCCCTGCAAGTCCAAGAATCCGTGCCCATTGACCTAGCATCACTGCGTAGACATGGGCAATCGGTGTGAATGTCTGAGCCACTTCAAGATATGGTACAACACCCACTAGGACTAGGGATGCTGCCATGTACACTCCAGTTCCAATTGCTACTGTAAGGAATATTGCTCGGGGTACATTCTTCGCTGGTTCAACGATCTCTTCGGATGCTGATGTCACCAGTTCAAAACCAACGAAGGATATGTAGATGAATGAAACAGTAGCCATGAAGGCTGGAAATCCAGCATTCTCGGCAAAGAGTGGAGTGAGATTCGCAGGATCAATGAAGAATAAACCGATTGCTATGAACGAGAATAGAATGATTGCCTGTGCGATATTCAGGATTCCAAGAACACCGGACACGCTCTTGACACTTACAACATTGGTGATGAAAGTAATCGCGATAACTATGAGTGCAACGACTGCTATGAATTCTGTTCCGTTTGGAAGGAAGATGACTAAAGTGTGGGCTACAGCCAAAGCATAGAGGCCGCATGCAACAATGTTTCCAATCATGAGGAACCATCCAGCAAGAAAAGCTGGTAGGCCACCAATAGTATCATGGGCAAAGGTATACCCACCACCTTGCTTTGGGATAGAGCTTGCGATCTCTGCATAATTGATTGCTGTAAACATTGCTAGTATTCCAGTGACCAGATACGCAATGACCAGTGCGGGTCCAATGATCCCTGCTGCGGTTCCAGAAATTACGTAGATACCGCCACCAAGCATTGCACCAAGTCCGATATTAGTAGCACCAACTAGACCAAGATGACGTGCGAACTTTTCTCCGCCATGTGCATCATCTGGGGTAACTACCATTTAGCATACAACCTTCAATCAATAACATTAACCCGCATCACGGGTTATCTTCGCCTCACTTTTTGGCTGTCTTTTGAAGGTTGTGAAATCCACATTCGCTATTACGCAATTCGAAAACTACACCAAATCAGACAGTTTAAAAGAAGATGTGCGGGGCTCTGCTTCGCTAGACATGTGTATTTGTCCGGCAAAGAAGTGGTCCAAATGAACTGGAAAGTAACTGAAGCATGTACAGCTTGTGGAACTTGTGCAGATGTGTGTCCTGTTGATCCTACTCTTTATGACATCAAGGACGTCGCAATCTACCTAGTTGCCCGCGCAGAAGAATGCACTGAATGTTTTGCTTGTCTTGATAGCTGCCCCGAGGGCGCAATCGAAGAAGCGTAAATTCGGTCGTTACAAAAAATCTCACTTTCAAGTGAGTTGTGCTACGACAGGAGCATCTCCTTGTATAGGGAAGGTGTTCCTGTCTGTGATATCTTTTTTTCTAATTTCAAAAATTAGTGAGGTTTTCGTCGTCGCCCCTTGATTTTTCGGGGTTCTCCTAAAATTGCATTAAATTTCTCCAATAGCGTATCATCTTCTAGGACAATCATGATCTTGATTACTTCATCTTCCAAACTCAATCTGACAGTTTCAATCCCACTTTCTTCTAATCCACGCATCGATATGTAATCTTCAACCTGAGTTCCTTTTAATCCGAAATTTTCCTCGAAAGCTTTGAGAATATCTTCTCTCTTACTGGGTTCAATGTTGTAGAAAGCTTTGATATTTGCCATATGGAATCCTCTGACTTTATCTGTTAGCAAACGACTCATAAGTCATATTGTTATTGTGCAATTATTGGAGAGTGAGAATTGTTGCGTCGCTATGCAGTTCTAATCCTGATTACTATGTTATTAGTGCCATCTGTCACTGTTGCATTTCAATCGCAACCTACAGAGCAATTCGAACCTGCGCAGTTTACTCTGCAAACGTTCAACAGAAACATGAATGTTACAACCTTTGTTGGTCCTGATTACAGCAATGAAACTCTAACACATTTTCTAAGAAGTGCAACTGAGAGTATCTATGTTGAAATCTATCAGTTCACTAGTCCTGGGATATTGAATTTGATCCACGAGATTTACAATGATAATCCATCAATCGATATCAAAGTGATGATTAGTGAACGTGTTGTGAGTTTGGGTGATTACAACGATTACACCATGTGGAATCTAACACAATTAGGAATTCCAGTACGTTGGACATCAGACACCTTTACATTCTCTCATCAAAAGTTCGTTATAATTGACAATGAAACTTCTATTATCCAAGCTGGCAATTGGGCACGACCTAGTTTTCCATTAAATGAATGGGAGCCAGGCAGTTCCGGAGGATTTATTGAGAAAAACTACGAAGGTAATCGTGAATTCAATATTGCAATGACCGATGAAGTTGTGACTCAATATTATCGTGATGTCTTTGATTATGACTGGAGTATTGGATCCGACTATAATGAAGGCGTAGATGGGACCGGTACTATATTAGACTGGGGCGCACTCAACAAAGCGTACTATCCACGAGTCTTTGACTATGCTGGTGAATTCTCTGGTCAAATGAATGTCACTCCATTTGTTAGTCCTGACACTAGTCTTGAGGCCATGCTCTGGGTCATCAACAGTGCACAAGCAACTCTTGATATTCAGATTCCATACGTAAGTAACAGTTCTACTGTCGTCGATGAGTTACTTGATGCCATTGTTGCAGCAAAACACCGTGGTGTTACTGTCCGAATAATAATGGAAGAAGGTAGAAATGACAACGATGATGTTGCACTTGCATTTGCTGAAGAGAACATTCCGATTGTTTGGATGGACGGCAGATTCTTTTCTGCCATTCATAACAAGGCATTCATCGCAGATAATCGAATTATCTTGATATGCAGCATCAACTGGAGTGAAGAGAGCATCTCTGAAAACCGAGAAGCTGGTGTTATCATAGAGCACGAAGGAGTTGCTGGTTGGTATCAAGAAGTCTTTGATTATGACTGGGGTATTGCGGACTACGACGCTCCTGATTATGTTAATGTTGGTTGGTACCCTAATATCCCTACAAGTTCTTCTGGCATCAATGTGACAGTATATGCTCACGAATACTACAACGATATTGATGAGGTCATCCTTGGAGTCAAAATCAATGATGGTTTGTGGACAAATTACACAATCACATCAAATGTCTATGATTCTTCCGAACTTGATCTTGAGAACTTCTTCCATGAGATTGGACCTCAAGCTGATGGAACAAACATAACTGTGAAAGCCTATGTATATTCATTATCAGAGTGGTCCAGTGGCTTAGAGATGGTGATTCCAGTTCGAAATTCGATTGGTTCTGTAATGACTACAACAACTACAACTACAACTAACGAAGACTTGAATGCGCTAATCGCACAAGCTATGCCATTCATCTTGATTGCAGTGGTAGCAGCAATCGGTGGAATATGCTACAAGAAGAAACGTTAGAAATTAACAAAGCTGAAAGGGTTCACCCTTGGACCCTTCCTCTTCTTTTTTTATGCAACTAGGAACGTTCTGCCATTTGAGCAAACTTCTCGCAACTATCTGCGTCTTGCATTTCACCACGTTTTGTATGAAGACCAGCGGCAATTCGATATGCTCTTGCTACTGCTGCCCATTTTTCTTGTGCATCAAGACAGAGTGCAAGTGCTTTCCATGTTTCAGGATTTCCTGAATCGTTCAATAGAGCTTGGTTGTATGCTGCAATTGCATCCTCGATTTGAAGGAGGCTTTCTAGAGCCCTTGCTTTCTTTGTCCAAATTTCAGAATTCTTTGGAAGCAATTTCAGAGATGCATCTGCAACAGTGTTTGCTGTTTCAAATTCACCAATTGTAAGATATGCCTCTGCCTTATTGGAATAACCTCGGTAATCATTTGGTGCTATTGAAATTACGAGATCGAACACAATGATTGCATCGCTCTGCTCACCAATGTGGATATGAGCTAAACCTATCTCATTAAGAATGTCCAGATTATCAGGTTCCTGCTCCAGAACTTTTCGAAAGGCTTCGATTGCCTTCTTGTTCTGCCCTTGTTGGCGTAGGGTTCTGGCTTTTGTAATCAACTCATCAACTGAGAGGCCATCTAGAGACATGATATCTTCTGGAGAGAAATTAGTTTTAATCATTGTTCTGTCGGATGCCTGTTTCTAAATGGAGCAGAACCAAAGAACTGCTAAGTTCTAGCAGACAACAAGGATTTTAACGCGGTCAGTCTCAACTCAAGTCATTCAAATAGTGAGGAAAAACGAATGAATAGTGAAGACGACACATTCTTCGAAGAAGATGATGAGGAAGCAACCCTTTCTGATGAAGATATAGCAGAAGATGATCAGGAAGAAGTAGTTGAAGTTTTAGAAGATGACGCGGACTTTGAAATCCGAACATATAATGAAGAAATTTCTGGTGGTTGGTATACGAAATTCATGGCTGATCCTTGGCCATTGACCGTATTTATTATCACAGTGATTGGTTTGGGACTTGTTCTACTCACTCCCCATGAGATTTGGGCTCCACATCGTTATGGTATCATTGGAGTATTTTTCCTCATTGTTATGTCTCTGGTTGGTATAGTGTTCTCACTTATCACATGGCAACGAGCAGGAACTCACCGGTTGAAATGGGCTGGTCCAGTGAACATAATCATCATTCTTGCTGCTGCCGGAGTTGGTGTATATGATACTGCAGCCTGGATACTGACTGGGTTCGGCATGATTCCTGTATTAGACACACCACTAATCCTGCTGTGTTTCATGCTGGTGTTCTTCTCACTGTATATGCTTTGGATGATTCAGCGGAGTCTTGATCCTGAAGCACGTTAAGCGGGGGTGATTCTGGTGGGCGAATACCCTCAGACCCTTGCGGAACTCCTTGAGATTGTCAGAGAGTTTGTTAAAGAGCGGGATTGGGATCAATATAACCTTCCATTGAACCTTGCAGTTTCAACATCTATTGAGGCTGGAGAACTTCTGGAATTATTCCAATGGAAAACGAATGAGGATGTTGCAGAAGCACTCAAAGATGAAGAATTTCGAGAGGAACTTGCATCTGAAATTGCTGATGTCCTAGTTTATCTTCTAAGGGTCGCTGATACTTGTGGTATCGACCCTGCCAAGGCAGTTGTTGAAAAGATGAAACGTAATAGGAAGAAATATCCTATCGACTATTGGGAAGGAAAAGCTCCGAGTAAGTTCAATCGTCCTGAGTAATTCGTTTGTAAAGATCAGGGCGGCGATCATTGAGTACATCATTACGCTTAGTTATTGATTTGTCATCAGCAAGTTTGGGGTTTATTTCAGCTGAAACTATTCCTACATTCTTTTTATCCATTTGACAAAGACGATTGCCCTTGATATCCGTAATTTGTGAGAGTCCTGAGAAACTCACTTTGCGTTCTGTACCTACTCGATTTGCTGTAGCAGTGAAGACTCGATTCTCAATTGATCTTGTTACCATAGCATCTTGACAGTACGGAAGGACTAGATTTGCAGGGTGAAGAATTACTTGTGCACCCTTCAGAGCCAATACTCGCGTGACCTCAGGAAATATCCAGTCAAAACAGATCATAACGCCAAAACGATATCCATTATATTCAATGACTGGTGGTTCCTCTTGTCCAGGTATGAACCAATCTATTTCATTCAGAAAGAGGTGTATCTTCCGATAGGTCGTGATGTGTTCTCCACTTCCAAAGACTGCTGCTGAATTATATAGCCCCTTCTTAGATTTCTCACAGATTCCTGCAACAACTAATCGTCCATCTCTAGACCATTCGAGAAGTTCGCTGGACATGGGTCCGATTGGAATGGACTCAGCAGATTCGGTAGCCTCACTCAAGATTTTGAAGACATATCCCGAATTACAAAGCTCTGGAAGAACCAGCACATCGACTTTGGTCTTGTCTGCTTCATCCAATATCGACTTCACTCTTGATAGATTTTCTTCTGGATTACAGATTTGAGGTTCCATCTGTCCGACAGCCAGTTTCAAGTGATATCACTCCGACTGCTGATGAGAAACCCCTTGCTATGTTTCCTTCGGTTGTTTAGAAGAGACCGCCCTTCATTGAAGTTTGACATTCACAACTTGCATCTTTGGGAATATGTGAAATCATCTCGAAGGTAAGTTTCCTCACTCGTTCGACATTTTCTGACATAGTCTTGAGAACCATCGCATGAGTGACTGTTTCCTCTGCATGAACGTCATAGTCTGTTGGCATTGAAATATTCACAAAGCAGATACCGGCTTCCCTAGCAAGCGCTGCCTCAGGATAAGCAGTCATTCCGATAACTTCCCATCCTTGATTGTGGAAGAACATTGATTCTGCTCTTGTAGAAAATCTTGGGCCGTTGATACAAACATAGGTTCCCTTGTCGTGAACCTTGTAATTGACTTCTGCTGCAGTATCAACTGCAACCTTGCGAAGCTCTGGACAGAATGGTTCAGCGAATGGAAGATGAGCTATTGTACCACCATCGAAGAAAGTATCGTCACGGACACCCATGGTCCTGTCAAAGAGTTGGTCAGCTATAACAAATTCTCCGAGCTTGACTTTCGCAGGCTGAAGACTACCAGCAGCTGCAGGACTGATGATTCTCTTTACTCCAAGTGCCTTCATTCCCCAAATATTTGCACGATAATTGATTGCATGAGGTGGAATTGTATGATTTCGACCATGTCGAGCTAGAAATGCAAAGCTCCTTCCTTTTACAGTTCCAAGAATGAAGTTGTCAGAAGGATCTCCGTATGGTGTGAAGACCTTTACTTCGATTGGATTATCAATAACGTTGGAATCATAATTTCCACTACCTCCAAACATACCTATCTCTATTGGAAGTAAATCATTCAGCTCTTTGGTCTTGCTCCTGTCTACTGGGACAACAGATAATTTTGCTTCAAATGCCATTTTTCGTGCAACCTCACTCTTTCAATTTCCAAGCCTTATCCAATGGATATTCGATTTTCCCTAGGAATCCCACATGCTTCTTGATCTTGGATAGTATATCATCAGCTAGTACAATGTTGTTATACTCACGTAAGTGCTTCATGAGTTCCATAGTACTAAGCTCGGTCGCTTTTTCACCCTCAAAGATTTTCAATATCAATGCTGTGAGATCTTCGTAGAAGTTCCAAGGCCATATCTCCCACGCCCAGGCCACTTCCACGCCAAAGAAATCTGGAGTGAATTTTGAACCGGCAATGTGCATGAGTGTTGCACTCTTTACATCTGCAGGACCACATTCGTTCACATGTTCTACTGCCATTGTGAGGCTCTCGCCAGTATCAGTGATATCATCAACTACCAGAACTTTCTTCCCAGTTACATCAGCGGTGAGAGGACATGTCAATTTCGCCTTCCCATCTTTCGTAGCAGTAACACCCCAATGATCAATCTTCACAGAATACAATTCTTTGATACCTAATAGATCGCAAGCAATCCTTGCATGAACCCAACCACCTCGAGCAATTCCAACGACAACATCTGGTCTCCAACCCGATTTTATCACCTTTCTTGCCGTCTGATAGGCATATTCGTAAATATCATCGAAATCAAGAAGATAGCAGAGACTCCCTTTCAATTTCATAGCAATCAACCGCTGTCGAAGGTTTGTGCTCTCTGATAAAAGCATACCCTTTATCTGCTTCAACCTATATCCGATTCATCTGTTGGTTTCTTTGTCAAGAATACGACTTCTTTTGGACTAAATCCACTCAACAAACGCTTGACCAATTGTTAAGTTACAGTTTCGGAAAAAAAGAGAATGGGGTATCCCCTACCCCTCAAATCCAGAAAGACTTCGATAAAAATGTGCCCCTTAGCGACAATCATCTCCGCTGACCTGAATTAATGCTCCTCAATTGTCAGAGAATCGAATTGTCCCGGATTGAATGATATTCTAAGGTTCAAATTGTCTCCCTTTGATACTTTGATAGGTTTAGGAAGTGGCATGAGGAGTTCTCTCCACCCATCACTCATATTGAGAATGATATTCTCACACAATTTCGATTCGAACATACCAACAAGTCCGTGGACAGTACCCTCTTGTCGAATTTCGAAATCGAGGTGTCTATCAATCTTGTCTTCATTTTCTTTCAATGTTGTTAAATCAAATTTGGCCAATTCTTTGAGGTCTGCAAGATCAACACCTTGACCTTTCTCTGCTGTTTGTGGAATTCTTGGAAAACTTAAATCTTCAACCTCAAATCTGTTCCACAATATTTCGTTCTGAACTGGGACAACGAACAAAGTAACATGCTCGGGAATAATGCGGCCAGAAGGCTTGAGGAGATGTTTTACTGCATACCTACTTGCAGGAATTTGCTGTTCAATCAGCATCACTGAAGAGAGCATTTCGCATATGACCACATCTGCTTTTTCTTCAGGTTTGAAATCTTGAAAGTGTGTGTGTACAAACTCAATTCTATCACCAAGCTTGTTCTTTTCAGCTGCTTCTTCTGCATACCTCAATGACTCGGAATTTGCATCGATTGCAGTAACCTTCGCACCCTGTTGTGCTGCTATAATTGCTAGGATACCGCTACCCGTCCCTAGATCAATGACAAGGTCATTAGATTTCACAGTCTTAGCAATCGCTTGTTGGAATTTCTTTACGCGTGTTCTGTGGCTGAGCAGACTTGCCGCTTGGAGCATTGGAAACGGAGTAGCATATTCTTTTCCTGACATCATTTTTCCCCTATCAAATCCTACTTATAATCAAAACGCTGGCAATCGTCTTGAAAGAAGGGACTCTAGTCTCTTGAATAAAGGTCTTGAGGAAGGCATTATCTGTGTCGAAGGAGGCTCTCAAATCTGCAAAAACCGCCCTTGAAGAGAGTAGACCTGATGATGCAATTTCACTCCTAGAACCTCTCATCGAATACGATGAAGAAAATGTTGATGCGTTAGTTTTCCTCGGGATGGCATATGTGCAAGCTGAAATGCCCAAGAAAGCCGTAACTGTGCTTGAGCTTGCTGATGAGCTAGTTGAACAGCATTGTGTTGTAGAGTTATTCTTGGGAAGAGCACTGTGGGCTCTTGGCAAACTTGTTTCTGCAGAGGATCGGATTCGTGAAGCTTTACGATTAGACCCTTGCGAGCCTGAACCATGGGTTGACCTTGCAAGGATTCTGTTCCAGAAGAGAGAGTATCGACAAGCTCTAACTCAGATCGAAAAGGGCCTACAAGAATTTCCAGATGAGCTTGGATTGGTATTCCTACATGCCTTGACTCTGTATCGATTAGGGGACTTCTCCTATGCAACTATCGAATGGGCACGAGTTCACAAAATAGAACCTTATCTAATGGCTGGAATCTCAAACTATGCCTATCTGCTCCTTCTTCAACAGAGAACAGAAGAAGCAGTTCACCATGTTGGATACGCGCAAGTCTTGGACCCAGATGATTATAGATCACTCATCCTGGCTGGAGAGCTAAGCTTTCAAACTGGTGATTATAAAAAAGCAGTAGAATGTTTTGGAAAAGTGCTAGATGATGACCCGATAAACATCGAGGCGTTATCAAGGCTAGCCGTTATTTCACACAAACAAGGAGATGAAAGATCTTTCCGTGAATATCTCAGCCGTGCCGAGATGGAGCTTGGTAGAGACCCAGAATCATGGCGGGGTCTTTGTGGAGCATACCCCTTACTCAATATGTGTGAAGAATATCTCGATTGTCTTATTCGTTGGACCAAGATGGACAAGAAAGCAGCAGCTCCATGGGTCATCTTAGCAGCAGAGTATGATCGTCAAGGAAAGCTAGAATATGC
>JAEOSL010000162.1 GCA_016840385.1 Candidatus Thorarchaeota archaeon
CATTCGTGTATAGAATAGACCACCCATATAGTTCTCAACGCCTACGTGTTCGTCAAGGATGAAGTTGTTGTTAATCCAGTCGCTAGCTGCTTGGTATCCATCTGGATTGTCTGTACTCGCTCCTGTTAGGTACATGGACAATAAACCAGCTCCGGTATCTGAACCCATAGATCCTACTTGTCTGGATGGTATTCCCAAGAAACCACCATCATTTGTTCGTAGGCCAAATGGATTTGTGTGCAAATCGTTCTGAGCATGGATGATAAAAGCATCCGCAGCTTCGAAGGTTTCACTATTTGTATACCCAACCTGATAAAGAGCCAATAGTGCAAGACTAGTGATGTACATATCAGCAGGTTCTGGGTCATCAGTACCGTTAAACTGTTCTGACCACCCACCATAGTATCCGTAAGGGGCTACTATTGGGGTCCATCCATTATCCCAAAATAGGTCGCCATCCAAATACTGAGCCTCTGCTAACCAATCGGTGGCATTAGTTATTGTCCCCATGATTGTAGCATTTGCGGTCATCAGTGTTGCATTATAGGCATTTAGAGCCAAGAGTCCCCAAAGTGTTTCTATAACATCGGTTGCATTCTGGTAAGGATGGTATATTGAACCTGTTGTTGTGTTACGCTGTTCGAGAATCCAATTGATTGCTGAAGTGACAGGAGTTCCGATAGTGTCATTGTTTAGTAGAGTAATCGCAGACATAGCAGTACTTGCCACACTTGGTGTAATCCAATCACCGCCTCCGTCAGATTCCATAGTGAAATTCCAACTTCCATCTGAATTCTGTTCATTTAGAATCCAATCAAGACCCTTGTTGATAAGATCTTCATAGTCAGTATAGCTGACAGCTGGTAGAAGACCAATAGAGAATATCCCGACAGCTGTGGACGCTGAACTTACATTGTTTATTGAGAAAGCTAGCTGATTGCTCATGATGGTAGTTGTATTGTATTCGAAATCATATGCATAGGGAACTCCCACAGCAAGATCTACAAGTCTAGTGTCTAAAATTGGACCTAGGACGTTATAGGTTATATACCCTGGACCAGGTTGAGCTGACACATTCCATATGCTGATGTTCACGCCACTAAGAGCTTCAAATGGAGCTACGAACTGCGCTGAAACAGTTACATTCTCATTCGGATTCACTATCCACTCATCTACAGTCAGACTGCCAGGAATCATCGTCACGAACTCATTGATAGTTGAGATGTTTGTTGTATAACCTGATGCTCCGAATATACTCCATGTGGAATAGGCACGCACTATCTCAGGTTTGTCATCTACATCTGTGTCTGAGAAGAATGAATAGTATCCTACTCCTGAGATTGTTTCATGATAAATGATGTCGCCAGTCGAATTAAACACTACCAGACTGTTCATTCCACTCACAACTATCTCAAGACCACTGTCTGTTGAGATATCACCCACATCGAACTGTAGGGCTAGAAGACCTTCTGATCCGCTAACTCCCGGTAGACTCTCAAATAGCACATCGAGATCGGTTCCGTCAAGTACTGCAAGCACAGCTGGACTTGGCATTCCACTATAGCCTTCTAGATTAAAATCACTTAAGACGAGATCATCAATTCCATCTGAGTTAATATCAGCCGCCATGAGTTTTGCTGTATCAGATCGAACCAGAGTTTTTGAAGCTAGAACATTTCCTGAATCATCGAAGATATTGACTATCCTATGTGTGCTGTTCAGTGGAACTGCTATACCAAATTCTTCAAGGATGGAATTATCAATAAAATTCCCAGCCGCAATTTCAGGCGCAGAGAAATCGAATCCTTGTGATCCAGTTGCTTCTGCATAAGTCACATTGAAATCAATATAACCAGATATACCTTCATAATGGTAAAGGAGCATTGTATATTCTTCTAGAGAATCATGATCGTCAGTATCATTGTATACTCCTGCATTTGCTTGGAGAACAAAAGTATCTAACCCATCTTGGTCGTAATCAACAGCTACTCCTTGAACAGGTATTGCCATGTAACCATACGTATGTCCAGCGTCTGTATACAATGTACCATTATCATACCAATTTTTGTGTTGATACTGAGTTCCTAGATAACTATCCCATTGGAATCCATCTTCAGCAGTATAGAATGTAACATTGTAATTAAACATGTCATTCGTCCAAACAGTTGCAATATCTAACTTATCATCCGAAGTGAAGTTTCCAATAACTGACATGTAGGCACCATTTGTACCTGAAGTATGATTCCAGAGAGTGTGTCCTGTTCTATTCAATGCAAATAGTTGACCACCATTATCAATCTTGTAATAGTCACTACTATCTGATGCATTCCATCGTAGCACTGAAACTACTATATCATCGTAACCATCGTCATCAATATCTGCGACATCAAGGTCAGTCACTGTGTTGTTAATGGTTCTACTCCACATTAGGTTCCCGGAATTGCCATCTACCAAATGAATCATATCACCTGTGAAACTTGAATATTCATCAAACAGAACTGGAAACTGTCCAGGCGTGGACCCGTTTACAATTATGAAATCATAGGCTCTGTTTGCTGAGAAATTGCCTTTAACCATCAATGAGATATTACCAAAAGCAGATGTATCCCAAATCCCATCATCTGCTGCTACAAGATACCCTTGTGGATTCAGCTCTATGATTTCGTTCTCAGTAGATGTAGTAAGTGTAATAGGGCCTGATAAAAACAGGGGTAGTGAAGAACCTAGTAGAATTACTAATAATAATGCAGCTAAGACTGCCTTGTTTCTTTTCATTTCAAACGCACCAAACTGTATAAAATTGCACTCTGCAAAAGGAGTGTAATTATCTTATTCTTATAATAGTAATAAAGAAAGTAATTAGATTATATATCATTATGTTATATATATTGTTTAATATTTGTAGTATCATAGAGCAAAGAGATGAAGAAGAAGAAAAACAATGGAATGCGATCATCAAAGCTGTACTCTCACTGGACTTTTCTGACCTCATTGATCTACGAAGGTTATTCTGGGCTGAGGACTTTCCATCTCTTCATGAAGAGAAAAGAGCCAATCGTTTCTATTTTAGTAGGACATAAGCTGAAGACTTGGTAGCACCGATACAGGGATTTCCGAGCTTAACTCTTGCCATAGGTGAGCTGAGAAATTTCCTCATCATTGCTCTGTGTTTGTCTGGTAGCAAGTATGAAGAACACAATTCCCACAGAGTTCATTATTGCTTTCATATAGAATGGTACACTTTCTCCAACGAGTAGACCAAATGATATCAATGCAGGTCCAATCATGCTCAGAAGGGATACTGACATTGAATACGTTCCCATCACAGAAGCACGTTTTTCCTTTGGATATTTCTCAGCAATTGCAAGTGGCGGTACTGATACGTCTACCATATCCAGTCCTGCCCAAATCGAGTAGAGAATTACTATCTCGAACAATGTTGAACCGATCGGGAATAAAACAACGGCGATTGCAAGCAAGCTCCAACCTCCAAGAATCGCGGCTTTAGTTCCAATCCTATCTACTAGACCCCCTGAAACTAAGGCAGAAACAGCTATGACCAATGTGGAAACTGATATCATAACTCCATAGAAGTCTACATTTGCACGACCAACGAAGATTGGAACATACCAAGAGAGACCACTACTTGAGATTCCATCAAGGGCAAACGCAGCAACGATTAGAATTAGGAAACCATCAAAACGTGGAATGTTGGCTTTTCTTGTGTCCTGGCGTCTTGGAGTCGATTCAGCATGAGTTTCTTGTAGAAAGAGAATGAATATTACAAGTACAACTAACAGTCCCAGGATTCCTATGGCAAGACCAAGCCAGAATTGATTGTTGACAAAGAGTGATGTTCCTACAAGAATTAGAGCTGCAGGGGGAATCGATGGAAGGAATCTTGTAGTGAACATATATGAAAGCCCTCTCCGTTTCAGTGGACTACTTTCAATCAGTAGCATTGATGATGCAGGTCTCTGCAAACCACTGCCGACCATCATCCACATGTAACCAATAATTGATAGAAGTCCTGTGAGAGCTGTATTGGTTGAAACAAATAGAACTGATCCAAGAATAATCAAAGCTCCCAAAATGTAATTCCCATATCCAATATAGATGACCGGTTTTCGACCTAATCTATCCGCAGCTCTACCACCAACAAGAGCTGCTGTTGCTCTCGACACCATTAGACCAGTGAAGATGAATCCAACAAAGAATGCGGCAAATCCTACATCTTCATAGAAGTAGGGCATGAACATTATCCATAGTGAGTTTGCAGATGTTGTAATGGTGTTGCCAATTGACATAACCAAGATGTTTCTTGGTACACCTCTACTTTCCTCTTCCACAAGAATCGCTCCCTCTCCATTGAGCAGAATGAACTGTGGATATCAATGTAATTCTCATTGATAAACTAAATGGAAAAAAGAAGTGAAGCTGCTCAATCGCGCTGACTGAGCAGAGTGAATGAAAATCTTGGTTCAATTTCAGTGGGGCATAGACTGAATCTCCCAGTTCTCCACCCCCTTGTCTTTTCGTTTCATTTAGCTATTCTTCATATCAAACACCATCAATGAGTGTTGATAGAATCACTGAGTTCTTAGAAAATACATAGATTAATCTTTCAATTATGCAGAGAATATCAAAGGAACTTTTAGGAGAAACAATAATGCTCCAAAATATACTTCTCCCTGAATTTATTGTTTTCTCTCTTATACTAATAAGCATAGCATTTGCTCTACTAATTTCTATTGGCATCCTTACTTTCGCTAAAGGTCCTAGGTTTAGATTATGGTCTATCGGTTGGGTGATTTACAGCCTGTCTTCATTAGGTGCTGCATTTGCAATTGGTACAGGCTTTTTAGTATCTGATGCCATCATAGCTAGTGGTATGCTTTTTTCAGGAATGATCATCTATGACGGTACAAACGAAATACTGCGTAAAAATCGTCAACTCCTTGCATATCTGGTCGCTCCTTTATTTTGCTTCTCAATATTTACCATTGCAGTATTTTTGAATCTAAGCTATATGGTTCTCTATGTACCAGTTAATCTTTACGTTTCCTTTGTGTCTTACAAGACTGTTCATTACTTATTGATCACTCCAGAACGAAGAACCAAAGAGTTTTGGAGTCTACTGATAGGTTTTCTCTCATTAGGAATATCTACTTCTTTGTATTTTCTGATCATCTTTGAGGGATTCATCAGCATCTATGTTTTACTGATAATCACCTCACTCATCATGACTGGGGTTGGTATGTTTACGATGTTCATCCAACATACAAATGATAACTTAACTGTACAATTCAATATCAGTCAAATAATGACAGGAGTGTTGCAACATGACATCCGAAATTACATTGGAAGTCTTCATCAATCATTACTCCAGCTCCAGGAGTCTCCTGATGATAGTGATTTCTGGTTACCACTCTCCTTGGAGGTAGTTGAAACGATGACTGAATTCATCAATGAGATGAGGAACATTTCAGTATCACTTGTCCGATTTGAAGCTCAAATGTACCCGATAGTTCTGTTGGATGTGATTAGTGAAATTAAGACCCGAGTTGAACGTGAATACAATATTGATCAAACACAGATACAAGTTAATGTATCAAAGGAAACTAATGTGATGACTAGCGTGTTAGTAAAGGAGATACTTTGGAACATCATTGATAACATCTTCAAACACAAGGGCACTCTGGTTTTGGTCAATGAAACTCACACTTCACACAAGGTTTTGCTTGAAATCACTGATGATGCTGGTGGG
>JAEOSL010000068.1 GCA_016840385.1 Candidatus Thorarchaeota archaeon
CCAAGTGTTTGTTTCAACACCCATCCATGAGTATGTATTCATATCATCTCCGAAGAGCGTACCATTGGGATCCCACTGAAGATTCACCCAAAGTCTACTCCAAGAATTGTTGAAGCTATTAGTTGATTCATATTCAGAGAGAACATAGTATTGGTCATCAGTTGTAGACAAATCACCATCAAGGTCCAAGGCGTTGTTTGTTTCAGAAACAGCCCAACTCTTCATTCCCCACATTGCCCATTGTGGATTTCCAACAATGATCTCATGGTAATTCTTGAAGGTTACACTCTCGATTGGTGCCAGCTTGTAGACGTATGCTAGACCTTCTACACTAGCAATTTCGTAGATGTAGTCATGACTTGTAGTTACATTGTATTGACTGCCCTGATAGGTTAAATTGTAGGCTTTGTTCTCATGGTCAGAATAGCGGAAGAAGTACTTACCAGCATAGCTGCTGTTGGTGAAGACCATAGTAGTACTTCCACCAGTTCCACCCATGTTTGGTTCAATGTATTCAGTTCCATTAACGAAATAGTGGAAGGTAGCTGAACCATTAACATCCCAGACGTCCCATCCTTCTGTAATAACAACATCAAGCATTGGAAGTTCTCGGTATGAGTCAACATCGTAACGAGTTCCATTGAGGTCTTCAATGTAATAATACACCTCCGTTGTAGAAACAAACTCCTCGAACGGGTAGGTGTTGAAAGTATATACTTCAGTGCCATTGGCATCCACTAGATAGACTTCAAACATAGTGCGAGGTTCACAAGTGATCATCGTACCATTGTAGAAGTCAACTCTCCAGTTTGATTCATAGAAGAAAGTTGAGTTCCAATCATAGTCGACGTAGTAGTCACCAGGTGTGATGATTTGGCCTTCAAAATCCATAGCCAGACCATCAAAAGTCCCATAGTCTAGAGTACCACCAATGACATTTGGTTGCCAAATTGAGGTTCCGTTGACATTTGCATGCCACATCTTTCTACCATCAAGACTGTAATATGTTGAATCGACAAAAACCCAGAATCCTGTGTGATTGTTGAAATCAGATTCAGACCATGATGCAGTGTCAGGATTTCCATCAAGGAAGTAACTGACATCATCAATCTCAATTGTCTTTGTAGTTGGAACTTTTCCATCATATTCTGAACTTGTGTAGTATACACCACCCCAGGTAGCTTCTGCACCAGGATATGGCATCTCATAGTTACCTTCAGTTGTGAACCATTGTTCTTGCATAACATAGTATTCAGGAACAAAGGCAGGAGCACCCATATAGGTAGCATTCAAGCTCTCATATACATATGAGGCATACTGATACATTCCATCAAAGTAGATTTCGTATCCGCCGTAATATGGATCATATGTTAGGTCATAACGAGTACCATCCATATCTAGAACATATTCAGTTCCAGTTCTTGGATCGTTCCTTGGATATTCTTGAACCTCAAGTACATCCCAAGCACCGATTCTCATATAGTATCCATCATATTCTGCAGTAGATACGTCGAGGAGTTCAACTTCTACATTCATTGACCAAGTCATATAGTCTGTACCTTGATGTAGATTTCCGTCAATATCCCACCAACTGTACCAACTATTTGTACCTTCATAGTAGTACATGTAGTCTTTCTGTGATGAAAGGAATGATTCATAACCAGGTACAGTAACATTGTAGATTTTTGTAATCCAATCGTTCTTTATACTAATCTTAGTGCCATTAAGAAGCTCATAGTAGTAGCCGTTATTGTCAGAGAATAGTATTCGAGTTTCAGAAGATGAGGAATAGGGGTATGTAATTTCCCTTACACGGATTGGATAGTCAACTCCATCTATAGTGATGTAGGGTCGCTCTTCAACAGCAAGCCAATCATCAACACCAGATATTGAGTTGTTGTATACACCAATCTGTGATGAAATATCTACGTATAGATCTTCTCCCATGTAGTCAAAGCTATTGATCCAACCAGGTCTCCAAATACCAACATCATGGAATCCAATTCCAGATGCTGGATCTTCAACCCAAGTGTTGTTTGCAAATTGGAAATCCCACCAGTGAGTAATCTCGCTGACACTGTCAGTCAGATTAACAAGGAATGAGTAGTAGAGGTCTCCACCATCTATGTAGGTAGAGATATTACTAACATCAGCAAAGATAACGTCGGTTTTTGTCATTTCAGACTTCATGCCATAATAATGCCAATCAGCAGAAGTGACCCATTCACCATCTTTCTGGTTGTAGTAGTACCACTCGTAGAACCAACCCTCAACCCATTCGTCAGTGTAGGAATAGTAATCTCCATAGACCCATTCTGTATTACCAGAGGTCTCATTGTATTCATAGTGCCAACCAGTAACGAGGATTTCACCCCATTCCCAGTGGTAGCCCCAAGTCAAGTTTTCCATTGCAGTATAGTTGTATGAGGTTAGTGTAACGGTTTCATCAGAATCAACAAGAATCTCATAGTACATGTCAGTGTAACCGTACATCTCCTCTGCCCAGAAGCTGTCATAGGATTTCATCTCAAAGAGAGCTCCATCAACATCTGCGGCGAGATCAGCTCCACCCTGAAGACGTCCCTGTACCTCGAAAGGAGTACCAGGATCTGCAGGGAAGTACCAGCTATAGATTGAAGAATCATCAGTACTAAGTAATTTTGCAATTGTAACAGGTGTTTCAACTGCTACTTCCTTAGCATCATAGTATTCCTGCCAGGTCATGAGCGCATTGCTCATTTCACCAGCGCTAACTCCATAATCATAGCCCTCATCGCTGACTACTCTTTCATTGAAGTGAACTATTGCACCCTTTGGTGCATCATTTGTGAAGTGGCCAACGAATTCAACGCTAACTACTCCATCATTTGTGTATACATTGCTTAAGCCCTCATCCATCTCATAGATCCGGAAGGGAGCATTCTCAATTGGTTCAGTGTACCAAACTCGCTCTTGATAGACACCAGGTTGATAGTAGTCAAGAGGATAGGTCCAGTAATCAAATCCGTAGATTGTTTCCCACGACAGTGATGTGAAATTATAGATATACATGAATCGCATTTCATTCATTGTTTCGTAGGTCATGATTTCGTAGGTGTCAGTTGTCATGTTATAGTAATCATATCTGTAGTCATGATACCTATAATCATAATCGAAGTAGATGTTATCATAGACGGTGTATTCTCCCCAAACCATTTCGGGGACGGTGTATTCTGCTGAAATGTTGTAAAAGTAGGTTTCAATAACAGGATCATATTCCCAACCACCAGTTTTTGTAGCCATCTGGGTGTGCTGACCAGTCCTATTGACTGGAATCTGCATATCACCTGAGAACATTGTCCACAATGCGGCATAAGCGAGATTGCCGTCATCTGTAATGTTCATTCGCATCATAAAATCAGTTTCACGACTTACACTGTAGATAATATCTCCAGCAAGGTCCTGCTTTTCGAGAGTATATCCTCCCATGTAAGTGTATGAATATGCTTCAGAAATCGGGATTCCAAGTGCGATAAAATTAGACGTCATGTCGTCAGTGCTTAATCTTGAACGTACTTCGTAGCTATTTCCAAGGTCATCATTAACTGTTGCATAAGGACTGTATAGACCTGTGGGAGTATTAGCATCAAAGGTAACCTTGAATGTTACATAATACATAGCATCATCGCTAGTAAAACTACATCCGGGTTCATTGATTGATACGTATGGAGGTGCTGAGTAGTCAGTAGTGTAGTTATGACTATAGGAGTAGGCAGACCACATTGAAGGAGTACTATTGTAGAAATCAAAATTGAAACTAGCACTAAAATTCATGTCAGGAGTGGCGTACCAACCATTTACGTATACGTTCTGAAGACCTGCGCCTCTAAGAACACTTTTCGGTACATTGATTCTCCAAATGATTTCTTCGCCAAGTGGAATAAAATCAAGTTTATCGATTTGAGTTCCGTTATTGAAGAATAACTCGTAATATGCCTTGGGTCCAAACATCCAATTATTATTGGACCATGTTGACGTGTCATTGTAGTAACCATCATCTGTATACCAGTCCACGTTAGTACCTTCAGCCGCTGGGATCGAGTAGCTAACAGGAGAGGGAGTAGTCAGATAACTCGATTCCGCAGAGGGTACAGAATTGTTCTGTGGAATGGCTGCAGAGTTACCTGCCAATGAAAAGGAAACTACGAACAATGTCACTATGAATAAAGCAAATGTCTTGTTGAATAATCGCATTGGCCGCATTATAATCGTCTCCACAACGCAGCCTTACATGCATGAACCAGCGCAAAATGCGGTGGCGCTTCAGACAGACTGAATTCAAGCGTACGGCGGCGTTAATGAAATAATCTATCTATCAATATAGTAAGGTTATTAATTAATAAATGATAATAGGATATGATATAAGCTAAATTATTACTAAAATATGTGGAAAAATATCGTAACTGATTAATGACAAGAATGATATGCCGTTTGTGTGTCATTCTAGAGCGTGGGTAGAGATGAAGATTGAAGCAGACTTGGTTGTCTTTAATGGCAACATAATTACAATGGACCCTCAGAAACCTACGGCTACAGCTCTTGCTGTCAAGAGTTACAAAATTCTGGCAATTGGAGATGAAGAAGAGGTCCTAGATTTAGTGCCCACAGCAAAGAGGGTAATTGATCTTGGAGGAAAGACAGTTGTTCCTGGATTCATAGATGCTCATACTCACTTGACAAGTGCAGGGATTAAGCAATCACATGTCCAACTTGATAGTGTCAAATCACCTGAAGAAGTCATCCAAAAGCTAAAGGATAACGTGGATAGATATCCCAAGGGAGAATGGATTCTCGGATATAACTGGGATGAGAGCGAGTGGACTGACAGGAGATACATCCTAGGTAAAGAGCTAGATGCGGTGAGCAAAGACCATCCAATAATGATTACGAGAGTCTGTGGTCATCTTGCTTCGGTGAATGGGATTGGACTCAAGAAACTTGGCATTGACTTGAATCATGAAGGTGTCGAGAAAGATAAGAAAGGCAATCCCAATGGAGTTCTGAAGGATATTGACGAGATTTGGGAGAAGGTCCGTCCGGGTCCAGAGAAAGTTCTAGAGGGTGTTATTGCGGGCAACAAAATTGCAAATGAAAATGGAATTACTGCGGTAGTTGATAATGCACCTGTTGGAACTTTGCGTCATGTCAGAGAAATCGAAACTAGAAATCAACTTTCAACGAGAATGATTCTGAATATCCCAGTAGTGCAAATGAATCAAATGACCGATCTCGGTCTCACCTCGGGAATGGGAAGTCCGATGGTGAAGATTGGCGGAGTTAAGATATTTACAGATGGATCAATTGGTGCAATGACAGCCCTCGTATCCAAAGGGTATCTGAAAGACCCTGAGAACAAAGGAATGGCATTGATGGCACCGACCAAATACGCAACCATCGTCAAAAAAGCAGTAAAGCACAATATTCAGACAGTCACCCATGCTATCGGTGACGATGCAATCGAGATGGTCATATCGACTTTTGAAAAACTCAAGGACAAGAGTATGCTCAGGGAACAGAGACATCGTATTGAGCATGCTGAGTTGATTAATGAATATCAGATTCGAAGGGCAGTTGGTCTCGGCCTAATTCTTTCAATGCAACCAAATTTTGTAGGGAGGTGGCAACAGAACGGAGGTCTCTATTATGAGCGATTCGACCCTGAAATCGTTCGAGGAATGAATATGTTTAGAGTGGCTTTAGATAATGGAGGACGCCTTTGTTTTGGATCTGATGGAATGCCATATGGACCACTCTATGGAATCTGGTCAGCAACAACTCATCACAATGACAGGGTTAGATTAACAGTGGAAGAAGCACTCCGTTGTTACACTTTGGAAAGTGCATATTCTGTGTTTCAGGAGAATACTCTGGGTAGTCTCACTGTTGGAAAAAGAGCTGACTTTGTTGTATTGTCTGATGATATTCTCAAAGTCAAACCAGATACAATCAAGGACATCACAGTAGAAATGACAATAGTCGGTGGCATTGTAGAATATTCGGTTGCGCGAGCTTGAGGTGATTAGGTGGGCAAGGTAAAGGTCCTTGCAGAGGATTTGGTTTCGTTAATCTCTGCAGGAGAGGTCATTGAGAATCCCTCATCAATAGTTAAAGAGCTAATCGAAAACTCCTTGGATGCAGGAGCGGATATGATAGACATCGCAATCAACGAAGGCGGAATCCGAACTATCATAATTTCAGATAATGGTTCAGGTATCCTAAGAGACGATTGCCCGATATGCCTTCAACGTCATTCCACCAGTAAAATCAGTACCAAGCAGGATATTGATGAAATTGCCACCTATGGATTCAGAGGTGAAGCATTAGCAAGTATTGCCTCGGTAGCTGACGTCAGAATCATAACACAGACTGAAGAAGAAGAAACGGGTTCACTGATTATTGCCAGATATGGAGAAACTCCGGATGTTACAGAAACTTCGAGACCACAGGGAACAACAATTGAGGTTACAGACCTATTCAAGAATATTCCAGCTCGTCGAAAGCATCTCTCCAACGCTAGAGTAGAATCTCAACGAATCCAAGAAGTTGTAATGAAGCAAGCAGCAATCTTACCTGAGATTGGATTTCGATTACAGAGAGATGGGAACACGCTAATCGACTGTCCTCCAAATCAAGGTGCAAGTGATAGAATTGCTTCGCTTTGGGGAATTGATATTGCAAAGTCATTAGTGATTGTTGACCATTCATCCAGGAAGATTAAAGTTACAGGTTTTGTAGCTACACCTCCAGTATCACGAGGTAACAGGTCACGAGAATATTTCTCGATACTAAAGAGACCAATCTCAGATGAGCGCCTTAGTCGAGCTGTTGAATCTGCTTATTCTACAACACTGATGAAAGGACAATACCCAATCTGTGCGCTGGATATTTCGATGGAACTCTCTAAGGTGGATGTCAATGTGCATCCAACAAAAAGAGAGGTAAGAATTCTTGATATAGACAACGTGAGTGACGTGGTTAAGGAAGCGGTTCAGAAAGCATTTGGAAAAAGTGATGATGTTCTGGAAACTGTAACCCTACAGTCTTCATTAGACGTAAATATTGAACCTGCTTCTGTGGAGAGCATCGCGGAGCTATCGCATACTCGTTCCCCCCAACCTCACGAAGACCAGATGGGTGTTGCACCATTAGTCGAACAGACGTTACTGGAACCATCTGCCGAGGGAAGTGAGGAAGGTTCTGAAGTAGACTTTCTTGGTGGAGTGTTCAAGATTCTTGGTCAGATGCACAATCTCTACATCCTACTTGAATCTGAGGAAGGTTTGCTCATTGTCGATCAGCATGCAGCACATGAGCGAGTCCTTTACGAACAATTGAGAACTGAAGTGAATCAGGATAGAGTGGCAGTACAAGAATTACTGCAACCTTTCATCCTAAGCCTTAGTCCAAAAGATGCCGAACAGATTGTTGAACTTGCAGGGACATTGGAAAGCATTGGCTTCACAATAACAAGCTTTGGAGGAAATGAAGTTTCTATTTCAACGCTCCCCGAGATTCTGGGTAGAACAGCTTCAGAGAACGAGCTCCTAACATTGGTTGACAGGATACTAGATCTTGGTAGCAAAGAGGCTGCAAATACATTCATGGATAATCTTGTGAAGGTTACTGCCTGTCACTCAGCGGTTCGGGCAGGTCAATCGCTTAATACAGATGAAATTCGAGATATCATCGTAGAACTTTCCACGACTAAAAGTAAGTTCAATTGCTGTCATGGAAGACCGTCAATGATACGAATTCGTAAGGAAGATATTGACCGAAGTGTTGGTCGGATGGGACCAGATGCTATTTCACGATACAAATCAAGACATGGTCTGAAGTGATTATTAACCCATGTCAATCGTGGCAAATGAAATGTATGGAACTGCTTCACTGTCAGTGTGAGCAACCCAATTGACATTTTTCCATTCGGATTCTGTACCGTGCATTTTATCCATTCCTAGTTGAACCAGAATCGCATCCCATGCATTTTCGATGCGATCACAAATATAGTTCTCAAGCACTTGACGAGGAATGGCTATTGGTTTATCAAGCATATAGCGCACTACCTTGAATAAACGAGGTTCAGGGGTTTCATCAATTTGTAATTCGGCAATATCACGAATGTGTTCTTTCCAAGTCATTGTCAATTACACCAACTAAAATTACAAAATCACGTAGATATAAATCACACAGATTTTCCTCTATTTGGATAATTCTTCAATCATGGCATCAACTGATGGAATTTCGATGCCAGTCAAATCTTTGAGACGGTTTCGTACATTGATAACATGACCAACACTTTCTTTCATCATCTGGACCGCTTCAGGTCGCATACCATGCTCTTCAGCACCTTTGCTAATTGATGAAGAAATATCATGAAGGCGTCGCAAGCATGCGAAAACTTCAAAGAATTCAATTTGATCAACAGATTCACCAGCAACTAGTTCGTATCCTTTTAGCAGATTGTTCCGCATGTCCAAATTTCCATATGCAAAGTATAGTAAGAGAGTCCATGCAAGATCAAAACGGGAGTCGATTATTCTCAATGCACCCCAATCAATTATGAAAGTATTTTCATTTTCATCAAGCATGATATTGAATCCATGAAAATCATTATGCGTTATCGAAGGTGTTTCACAAGGAACAGTCTTTATTCGCTCTTCCATCCACTCGATTATCGGAAGAAGGTCTTGACCTCCTGTTTCTTCAAGCACCCTTCTGAAATGAGATAAACCAGATTTCGTAGCGAAAAATGGATCTTCGAATTGTTTCTGCTCATCTTCTGAAACCATAGATTTCCAATCTGCACTGTGCAAATCAACGAATAATTTACAGAACACCTTACCCCAAATTTCACGTGTTTCGTCAGATTGATTCATTGCTACATCAAGTGTA
The DNA here is from genome assembly GCA_016840385.1 of Candidatus Thorarchaeota archaeon. Next base: position 8,932 of record JAEOSL010000068.1, read on the forward strand.
CCACCGTCTAATCTATCCATAATAATGAAGGGTCCACCAATAATCGTTTCATCAGTTTCAATGATGTATACAGTTGGCACCGGATAATTGATATCTTCAAGTTGCTTCATCACTCGATATTCTTTCTCGGCTTTCTGTGCTGCACCCTTTCCAGGGAAAATTCGAACAACTAAGGCTTGAGAAACCTTACTTTCATCTGATGTCCATTCAAGATCAAATGACTCGATTTCTGTTTCCCAACCACTTGTGATATTCTGCAAGTTGAGTATGTTCAAATCTTTTCGTTTAGGGTAGGTTTTCTTTAGATACTCAAGGAACTTAGAGGAATCCATGAAATCACGATTGAATACTCATTGAAGAATATTAGCTTTCAATTTTAGTAAAAAAAAGATAGAAAGAGAAGCCCTTGCAGGCCTCTCTCATAGATTACTTCTTCTTCTTTGACTTCTTCTTCTTCTTTGGTTTAGATCCTCCGCCACCACGTCTGCGAGCTACTAATGCTAACACTAGTATCAGCGCGAATGCTGCTCCACCAATGATGAGAAGAGTAGTTGTGTCGAGAGGGAATCCTCCACCAATAGGAGTCAACATGAAGGTAATCTCGTTTTGCCAAAGTTCGATACTATCCATGTAGGTTGAGTCATCCTCGTCAGTTGAGAAATTATCAATTATGATGGAATTAAAGAGAGTCTGTTTATCGCTGCTTACTACGATGGTAGCTTTACCAGCTTGAGCATCTCCAGTAGTACCTGCAAGTGCAATGTATCCATCTTGAACTGTTACTGAATCACCATCATCAGAGAACGGACCATCAGATGTGAAGTTATACCCATCACGATTGTTTGGTTCTGTGAAAATAGGATGAGATGCATCCCAGAGATACATTGAGGGTTGACCTGATACGGTTGTATCATACTCCACACCCAACTTTGACCATAGGGGATGTGTTGGATGATCATCCACACCAAAGTATGTCATCAACAATCTACCACCAGTATTTACGTATGCATATAGTGCATCATATATTGTGGATTCAGGGAACCAATTAACATTATTATAAATCAGAAGCTCCCACGACTTTGAATCAACGAAGTCATCCAAATATTGACGCGTAGTGAATAGCTGGTATGGCAGTCCAAGATCTCTCAGAGCCCAACAAACAGGATCATTCGATCCTAGGTAATCAGTGTGCACTAGAATCTCTGCGTCCACTGCAGATAGCCAATCCAAGACATTGAGTGCATAACGTGTGTTACTTTGCTCAGGAAGGTAATCATTGTCAAAGATATTCATATCTGAAACAAGAATAGCTCGTCCAAGTCCATATTCCTCACCAGCTACAACACAATTAGTACCATCCATCCAGATCTCAGTTGCATTTCCAATCACAACCAGATAATTTCTAAACCCTATCGAGAGTGAAGAACAACCCTCAAGGGTAACATGAGTTTCAGGAGTCATTGATGCATCAGCCAAGATATCGGTTGTTCCTAGACTCATATCGAAGTCCTGAAGGAGATTGTTAATGGCAAGATCACCCCTGTTGGGACCAATCATTCCAGTTCTATCACCCAAAACTAATAGACTTCCGCCACCTGCGACCCAGTTATCAACTGCGGTCATCTCGGCAGAAGTGTAGTTCAGATCAGGGTAATTCAGAATAAGGACATCATACTTGGCTAACCTTTCTGCTGTCAAGTTTCCTGTAGTAGAGGGATACAATTTGTCGAAAGTGTATGAATGATTTGTTGCAAGTGTTCGGAAATCTTCGTAATTATGTAATGTGCTATAGACTGTGATATAGGGAGTGTCCCAAGAATCAATACCTATTCGAGGTTGGTGTGAATAGTCAAAGGCAATTCGTCCCTTTGGTCGTGGAATAAGCCAATCAACTGAATCAGTGATTATACTTTCCATATCAGTTGCAATGGATGCCCCAGTACCAGGTAGATGAACAACACGCCCACCCTCGTAGCGAGAATCAAGAGCAAATGCCGATACATAATTTGTTTCTGTTGCATTATTTAGTAACGTTGTGAAATAATTTGAAAGATCCGATCCATCGATAGCAAGTTGTGCAATCACTGGCCAATTATCTGGAGCTAGAGTGACAGTGTCATTGATATGAAAGTCTTTCATTGTTGGATGTCTAGCAGTGACATTGAGTTCATCAGATACGCGATAGTCCCAGGAAGCGGGACGAGGATCAAGAGCGACTTCAGGATAGAGAACTCCTTCGTACCAGAGGAAACTCATTGCTCCATTAAAGGAGAGCAGACCTCCACCACCTAACCAGAATTCCTTAACGAGTTTAGAAATACTAGGTCTGGGGACATTGTTCACTAAGATGAAGATATCATAATCAGCAGTTATCAACTCATGATTAAGAATATCCGCCTCAGTAAGTGCATCAACGGTATGTCCAGCGTCTTCAAGAAGAGTTGTAATTTCAGCAATATTATTGGTAAGATTCTCTGCCTTGCATATTACTGGTGCAGTTAGATTATCTTCATCATATATTGCGACTCGAGCATTATGAGATATCTGAGATATCAATGCTTGAGATTCAAGAGAACCATCAAAACTCATCATGCTGGATTCCCCATTAAGGGAACCGATGACGAGAGCAGATGGAACAATAAACATAGTTGTTAGAAATATAGTAATTAGAAGTAAAGGCTTGACGCGCTTCATCTTCTCCACCTCTTTGAATCAAACATGCATGAAGTGTTATAAATACACTAGAAAATAGGTTCCAGTATTTTGTTTTGATGTGGGTTTGAGAAAAACCTAGAAACATCAATCAATCAGTGAACTTTTTTGTATTCTTTAAGCGCATCACATTACTTAAATATAGTTAATTATTCAGATAGTCTTGAATCAATTGAGGTGCTAATATGGCAACGACCCTGAAAGCGTCAACCAAAATTCTAGATCTAGCGAAAGAGTATCCCTTCTTATTTGAAACATTAGTTGAGATTTCACCAAAACTGAAGAGATTGAAAAATCCTATCCTACAAAAGACAATTGGCAAGCGAGCAACTTTGACGGACGTTTCAAAGATGTCGAAACTTCCTTTGAATAGACTTTTCGTATTGTTATCCGAATCAATCTCAGAACACGCAAATGAAACCGTTGTCATTGACAAGGAAGCTGAAGAACAAGGTGAATGGCAAGAAGAACTTGATAGAAGACAGAGGAAATTGAAAGATCTTGTTTTAGGGTTACATGCAGGAGAGGAATTGGAAGGTCTGCAATCAGATTTCAAGGAGATTCTAGTCGATGTCAGTGCTACCGAAGTTGCGGATATGGAGCAATCCCTCATATCTTCTGGGGAACTCACTGCAAAACAAGTGACCGCCCTCTGTGACCTACACGTACAAGTCTTCAAGGAATCGCTTGATGTTCAGCAAACGCCTCAAACTACTCCTGGACATCCAATACACACATACATGAATGAGAACAAAGAAGCACAGAAGTTGGTCAATCTTCTCAGGGAAAATCCAAGTGACGATGGCACAATTGAGGAATTGAAGAAGATTATCATTCATTACACAAGACTTCAGAATCAACTCTTCCCATTACTTGAGAAAGCTGAAATCACAGGCCCATCAACCGTCATGTGGGCAAAGCAAGATGAAATCCGTGAAATGTTCAGGAATCTGAATAAATCAAATCTCAAAGAACTACTTACTGCTATTGAAGATATGATATACAAGGAGGAAAACATTCTCTTTCCAATGTCACTCGAAAACTTGTCTGAATATGATTGGGTCAAGGTCCGTGTTGGAGAAGAAGAAATCGGTTTTGCATGGATTGAACCGGGAACAGATTGGAAACCAATCACACCAATCGATATTCATGATGTCGACCAAGAACCCGAATCTCCTAAAATCAATTTGAATACAGGAAACCTAACACTGAAAGAAATAGATCTACTTCTAAGACACCTACCTCTAGACATTTCATTCGTAGGAGTGGATGAGGAGGTCAAATACTATTCAGCTACTGACGATCGAATTTTCCCGAGAAGTCCAGCTGTAATTGGTAGAAGTGTGATAACTTGTCATCCAAGCAATAGCTATGATAAGGTCAAGAAAATTCTAACGTACTTCAAAGAAGGCAAGAAAGACAAAGCTGTCTTCTGGATAAAAATGAATGACCGTCTTCTTCTCATAAGCTACTATGCAGTGAGAGACGACGATGGAGAATTCGTAGGAACACTTGAAGCATCACAGGACATTACTGATATTAAGAGCCTTGAAGGCGAGAGAAGACTCCTTGACTGGGAATGAATTTCAGGAAAGTACCTCACTACTATTATAAGATAGAATGCTCTTCCGAGAGAAATCGTAGGAGCAGGTAGAAACTATGAACATATGGTACACAATTCTCTTCGTTGAAGTTATTGTAATAGTATTCATGATCTGGATTGTTTGGTCAGTAGTTGTTGGAGCTCCGTGGTTGCCTACTCCAAAATCAAAGGTTCGAAAGATGCTTGAGTTCGCACAGGTAAAAGAAGGAGATGTTGTGTACGATTTAGGTTCAGGCGACGGACGTATTCTCATCATGGCAGCAAAAGAATTTGGTGCAACATCTGTGGGTATTGAAGCAGACCCGATTAGACAGAGATGGTCTAAATTGATGATACGTCGTCACAAACTAAGAGATCGAGTCAAGGTGCTGAGGGGCAATTTCTTCAACTTCGATATTGGAGAAGCTACAGTTGTTACTCTGTATCTTGGTGTTGGTGCAAACAATAAACTGAGAGAGAAACTAGCACAGGAATTGAAACCCGGCACAAGAATTGTTTCCCATCATTTCATCCTCAAAGATTGGGAGCCAGTTGAAACAGATGAAAAGGCGGATCTTTACATGTACACTGTTTGAAATGATTTAGTTCTAATTTTCATCATTTAATTCATAGTAGTAACAAAAATAAAGGAGAATCCCTTTCTTTAATTCCTTCAACACGCTCTATCTTTCCGAGGGATGCACCTATGATTCGAATGCTACTTGTAGATGATTTCAATGATTTACTTTTCATAGCGAGTGAATTTCTAAGTCAACTAATTCAAGATATTGAAATAGTTACGTGTGAATGCGCCAGGGATGCCCTTGAGAAATTAGATGAAGGAAATTTCGATATCATCGTAAGCGATTTTCAGATGCCGCAAATGGATGGGCTTGAATTTCTTGAAGTAGTAAGAAAAGATGGAAATGAGATTCCATTTATCATCTTTACAGGAATGGGAAGAGAAGAAGTAGCAATCAAATCTCTTAATCTTGGAGCAACACACTATCTAAAGAAAGGAGGAGAACCAGAGAGTCAATTCGCTGCCCTAGCTCATCATATTAAAACCGCAGTACATCATAGAAGGTCAGAGATAGCATTGCATGAAAGCGAAGCAAAATATCGTAGCTTATTTGAAGATTCAGCAGTTTCTATGTTGGAAGAAGATTTCAGTCGTGTTAAGAATTTCTTTGATGAAAAAAGAGCAGAAGGTATCACAGATTTTCGAGATTATTTTGAAAACTACCCGGAGGATGTAGAGAAATGTGTTACGTTCGTGAATATCTTGGATCTAAATAAGGCATCAATGATAATGTATGGGGTAGAGGATAAGCAAGAACTTATCGGACCACTTGACCGAATATTTACAAGAGATGCACTGGACGTATTTCGAGAAGAACTCATTTCCTTAGCTGAAGGGAATATCTTATTCATAAGCGACCTTCAGATTATTGAAGATATAAAGGGTCGAACACATGCAAGGATCTTTCAGTTAAACGTTCCACCAGGTTATGAAAATACGTTAGCAAAGGTCCATCTATCAATCATAGATATGACTGAACGTTATCAATCAGAACAGCTAGCTGAACAAGAGCGCATGAAAGCACAAACCTATCTTGAACTTTCAAGGGTTATGTTTGTTGCACTTGATGCCAAGGGCAGGATTGACTTTGTTAACTCTCACACATGTACTGTCATGGGATATGAAGAAGAGGAATTAATAGGAAAGGATTGGTTTGATTTGGCACTTACTGAGAGGGAGGTTTCCGAAGTAAAAGGTGTTTTCAACAATATTATGTCGGGAAAGCTAGAAAAAGTCGATTATTTTGAGAATACAATAGTGACAAAGAGTGGTGAGGAAAGAGTCATTGCGTGGCATAATATATACATTGTTGACGAATCAGGAAATATCGGTGGAACCCTAAGCTCTGGAGAAGACATAACTGATAGAAAAACGATGGTCGAAACACTTCGTGAAAGTGAGGAGCGATTCAGGAAATTCTTTGATAATGCACCAGTTTACTTCTATATGGTAACACCTGACGGAAAAATCATGAATGCAAGTCAAGAAGCCCTTAAGGTTCTGGGATACTCCAAAGACGAATTAGTGGGTCAACCAGTAATGTCAATATATGCACCTGAAGCATTATCCAAAATGAAGGATTTGCTTCAAACCTGGAAAGAAACTGGCCATATCGATGAAGTAGAAACCACTATCATTACAAAGAATGGTGAACGTAGAAATGTCATTCTTCTTGTGGATGCACAGTATACTTCTGAAGGAGAACTCATCAATTCAATTTCAATTCAAGTAGATATCACAGACCGAGTAATTGCTGAACAGCAATTAGAACGTACGCAAGCGATGCTCAATGCTGTAATTGGGCAAACCCCACTCCCTATGTTATTAATGACTGCAGACAAAAGAATAGAGATCATAAACGAAGCCAGCAAAAAACAAATTGAAGCAGAACATAGACCAAGTTTTGTGAAGGGGGCGAATTGGGAAAAGATTGAACGTCCACAAAGGATTTTTGATTCTGAGGGCAAAGCAATAAAGAATGAAGACCGTGCGATGGCTCGTGCTCTCCGAGGGGAGCGAACAGTCAAACAAGAATACAGAATTGAAAGAGTGGATGGCACAACAAGATGGGAAGAAATTGATGGTTTACCAATATATGATGATGCAGGAAATGTAATTGCTGGACTTGTGATATTTCCGGAAATCACTGAAAGAAAGCGTGTAGAAGAAGAATTAGAAACTAGTGAAGAAATGTTTCGATTACTTACAGGCTCAATGAAAGAAGGTATACTTGTTGTTGATCAAGAAAGAAATGTGAGATACTCCAATTCACAATATGAAATGATGTGGCGAGTGCCTAAGGAAATCATGGACACCAAAGATGATGTGAAGATCCTAAATTTTGTTCTTGACCAACTTATAGATCCCTTAGACTATCTTGATAAAGTCGGTAATCTGTACAATAGCCAAGATCAAAACTATACCACCATAGTGCTCAAAGATGGACGAATCTTCAATCGATATTCATTCCCAATCAGGTCGGAAGAAAAAACCAAAGGACGTGCCTGGGTTTTCAGAGATATTTCAGATGAAGTTTCAATCGATGATAAAATCAAACGAGAAAGAGAAGCTCTGAGTGATTTTGCGCACAGAATGTCCCATGAACTAAGGAATAGATTGAGTGCAATCAAAGGGTACGCAGTTTTACTTGAAAAGGATTACAATCAAGGGAACATTGAGTCAATAAAGAAACTTGTTGAAAAATCTATGAATCTCATGAGCAGATCAGTTTTACTGGCGGATGCAGGGCTTATAATAGGAAATATGTCGCATAATTCACTGGATAGAATTGTGGATGGGGTCATTTCTGAAGTACTTCCAGATGAAGTTCATATTGAGAAGGATACATTGCCATTTGTAATGTGTGACCGATTGAAAGTCGCACAAGTTTTTCGTAACATTCTGAAGAATGCAATAGAACATGGGAGTGCTAGGAAAATCGAGATTCGCTCAATAGACAATATTGAAAGAAAATGCATCCTTATCAAAAATGATGGAGAGCCAATATCTGAAGCTCACCACGATAAAATCTTCATCGAAGGTTTCACAACCAAAAAGGATGGAGGAATAGGTTTAGGAATTGTGAAGAAGATTGTAGAAGCTCATGACTGGTCGATCTCGCTTGATAGAGGAGTGCCGACCTGTTTTCGAATATTCATTCCTAATTCAAATCTGTCATGATGTTTAGCGACTCGCATCCTTCCTAGAGTTGTGTAAATGAAACTTCACCAATAATATTGAGAATAGAATGTGTTTATATCTCTCAGATGTAATAGTGCGTAATCAAACAATCTGTTTGAGGAGGATTTAGCGTTGTCTAAGAAGGGAAAAGGAAAGAAGAGTCAGCGACCGATAGCTTTGATTCTATTGATTGTAATTCTTGCAGCAACGAATATCGCAACATTCGCTTATTTCACAATGTTTGATACTTCCGTGCCGCTTGAAGATGTACCTATGACTATTGCTGATTTGATGGGTGACAATAGTACTCTTGGAAAGATGGTGTCTGTTCTCGGATACTATGTCTACACAGCAGGATATCATCTCCTCGTATCGAATCCAGCTTCATTCTTCAACAATTCATTAGATAGCAGGAACCACATGGTGATAACTGGAGATGTTCCGGAGTCTATGGAGGACCATGCAGGATTCCAGATTTGTGTTAAGGGAATTCTGGGACTTTTCGAGCCAGATGATGACACAGGAACTATAGGGTTTGATTCATTCTTTGATGTTGAAACGGAGATAACTTATCCTGGAACCTATAGGGAGGACTTGAAAGACACAAGTCATCTTCTGACACTTTATCCAGATGCATTCGTAGCTTTTGATCCATCCGAAGAAAAATACGCTGTACTCTATAGTGGTGGTATCAATGAACAGAAGGCATACTATCGCTATTGGAATGATATTATTTACATGAAGTTCATCCTCAACATGCATGGATACGATGATGACAATATCTATGTTATATACAAAGATGGGGTTCCTGAAGATGATGCAAATCCGGTGCATTATCCCGCAACCCATACTTCAATGGATACTGTCTTCGGTATTCTAGCAGCGGAAATGGGAGCTCGAGACACCCTGTTCTTTTACACAACGAACCATGGGGGTTATGGTGGAATCAGCGTTTGGGATCCAATGGACTCCGGTGGAGCACTTACTCATTCTCAAGTTTCAAACTGGCTTGACTC
>JAEOSL010000069.1 GCA_016840385.1 Candidatus Thorarchaeota archaeon
CTCCATGAGAACATGACCACTACTCCAATCGGTCATCAACTTACACAGTACATTGATGGATGGAACTCCATAGTCCTCAATATCTCAAGTATTGTTGGAACTGAAATAGATGTGATTTCTTCAATACGCTTCATCGTCAATGGCTCATCAAGTACCTTCTGGGGAGTTGACGCTCTCTGGGTTGGTACTACTTTAGATAAGGAACTTGAGAGTGGAACTGACTATGTGGAGTACGCGGCTCGGACCGAAGGTGGAATCACGCTCTACAACCTTGCAGACTACAACCGAGATGGAGATAGGCTTACTATCATGTCTGATGTTGAGAGTACAGAAACCACTGGACTGCTTGAAATGTTCCTTGGAAGAGTTAACTTCACACAGGCTGGTCCTGCACATGAGATCGTTTCCTTCCTAGAGGATGGTACACCTGAAAGTATTGATTACTGGCCGAGTGCAGGGTTCAGAGTATCCACCAATGGACATGACCTGAGCCTACGTGTCAGTACGAACTCGCTGGACTTTGTCATTGGTGAAAACGAGAGTGAGATACTCTTGGACAACATGGCTGTCATCGAATGGTCCTCTCAGAGGATAGAGTTCCTGATGACTGGCTGGTTCAATGGGGTTTCCATCAACAGGACCTATGCAGTCACTTCCACAGGAATGATCAATTGGACAACCAGTTATGGAAGCGGAGGAGAGTCAATCGAGAGTGTATCTGTAACTCAGCTAGAACTTGAGTCCACACCAATCCTTGAGTTCATCAATAGACTAGAGGATAATAGTACCATTGTCTGTTATGACGAACTCAGTGTGGGAATAACTCCTGATGTATTATCTGAAGGAATTGGAGCATTGTATGTTTCAGCAACAGAGATTGATACTATTTGGCGTCAAGTCGAGCTGGCTTCAGGACTGAACATCTCTGAAGAGGACTACAACTACATCCATATCTCGATTAGGCCAAATTCACCTATGGACGATGGTGAATTCAGGTTCAGATTCACCCTGAATGATTCCACAGAGGTATATGCTCTCTCTTGGGATGGTGATGTTGACTTTGAGATGGCTGAAGACTTCTCCAACGAGGAAATCCATGAGCTATTCTTTGCCCTTGGATATGACCTGAATGACGCACTGGAAGGTCGAACAATTGAGTCAATCTCAGTGATGATACGGAGATCCATTGCCAGTAATGCGGTTTCAATGAGGCTAGACGATCTTTATGCATCCGATAGTTCATCACTTCACAAGGCTGCCTTACTCTGGAAGGTTCAAGATGCGGCTGATTCCACTTTCTATGAATATCTTGAGGATGACGAATCCTATAGTAGTGATGTGGGTCTTGGAATTGTCCGACTTGACTCACAGGATGGAGTCATGCTCTATAACGAAGAGGTGTCTATGAGGAATGGTAATTTCTTCACGGGTGCAGCTATTGATTTGAGTTCATCAAGTGTTGTTGATGGTTCCCTCTTTGCAGGTTGCATGTTTGATGGTACTAGTTTCTATCAAGGGCATCCCGTAACAGGAGCAATTAGTCTGGATATCGTAGAGGAGGGTGCGCTCACCTATCTAGCTGAACGAACTCTAACCTCAGATGCTAATCTGACAATCACCTACTACTATGCGAATAATACGGAATCTGAGTCTACCGTGACAATCTCAGGACTTGAGGGAGTATCGCTAACTCCTGAAGTTGTCTATCTGAACATGACACTAGACCAGAAGAGGACTGTGTCCTTGGATATCATTGACCTGTGGATCTCTTTGAACATAACCGATGGTGTGATGCCTGAGATGTTCAGGTTCAATACTACTGATGGTGTTTCGAATATTTACGAGGTCACACCTGAACCACTACTCCCACTATGCATGCATGAGACCTATGACTCCAAGTCTATTACCTTGGACGAGGGTGGAGTTGATGAGAACGGAGATGTCACAGCATGGATAGCCTCACCACGAGACCCAATGGACCGCTCGCTCTACGTGGGTGATGGTCCACAGGCTGGACATATTGACAGGTATCTGGGTGTAGGAGTTAAGAATACAACCCTCGACTTCTACCTGCGACTTGACCTTGACTCGTACATTCCTGAGAATCACATTGACACATGGTACTCTTCATGGACTCTCTATAAACCAGATATTCAGTATTCTAAACCTACAGGACTCTATACTCAATACTTTACTCACGGGCGGCATACCATCTACGAGCTCTGGGACACTACTGTTGGTCCTAATAGAGCTCTGCAACTACAAGCAGAACGTGTATTCGAGGTTTCATGGAATTGGGTGTATGTGAATGATACTGAGCTAGGAGAGTTCTGGTTTGTGAATGGATATAATGACACTTCGGAATACTATCAATTCACAGCAAGCAAGTACTCAGCAGGAGTGCCTGGTGAACCCCCATGTGATCTGGTAGAACTTGGTTCATGGACCTCATCGATGGGAGCCATTGATAATAGATGGGTGCACTGGTCCACAGACCTTGATGACTCAAGTTTCATTCTGACTGGAGTACATCCAGATGGAAGTCCTACAGGCTTCAGGGAAGTGTTCCAGACCAGTGGGTTCCAGATTGTTCGATGCATTCAGGCTCGTTTCATCGAATCCCCAACGCAGGGAACTAACTATTTTGTGGATGACCTCTGGGTTCTCTCCGATAATGGTACAACGAAGTTTGCTCACGAGGACTTTAGCTATGGAGATATCACCGAACTTACTACAGGTTCAAACTGGGATGTAGATATCTATGGGAGTCCGCAGTTCACCCTGACCACTAGTTCAAACATGGGCTTCAGTCGCTCGGTCCTTAATATTGAACCAGAGGTTCTATCTGCCTACTATCGTTCCGAGGCTCAGTTGGAGTTCCTGAACGGATGGTATCGCACCACAGAGTATTCAGAAACATCTGACTACATTAGTGGGTACTATGAAGAGATGGCTGAGCTACTTGGTCAGAAGTACTACCAGCACTACTTCACGGTTCTTGATGTGAGTGGGGTTGGATACTACGAGATCACTGTAGGTGATACATCTCAAGACAACAAGCTCCTCTACATTGATGGGGAGGAGGTTGCTCTTACGAATGGTGTCGCTCAGGTCTACCTGCGTACTGGTCTCCATCCTGTGTACCTGCGTGTGTATGCAGACGGAGCAGATAGTATCAATGCCTTCACCTTCAATATTGTTGCACTTGAGGGCGGTGGAACGGTACAGGCCTACACCCCTCGGAGCGGAAGGATGACTGCTATTTACTACGACAATGAGCACTTTGAGCGAATCCGTGATATCGATTCATTATCATACTACACTGACCCAGATGCTATGCTAGGCAAGGCAAATACCATGATGGTTGCAGATGCAATTGGTGGACTGAAAGTTTCACTGGATGCTGATGACATCCTTGACTACATGCTCCGTGACATCAACTCTGGTACGTACGACTCCAGTGGACACTCACAGACACCACTGTACGATACTGCTGGTAGTGTGATCTTCAGTTGTGATGCTATCCCCGATACACTGTATATGGGTGAGTATCAGGACAGTATCATGGAGAAGTTCCTTGAGATGAGTGGGTATGTTGTGGTGGATGGAAATCTTCCTTTCACAGTGACCACTCACGCAGATGGGACAAGTACACACTGGGAACTAGGTGCAGAGTATATTCTAGATATGGTGACTGATGAAGCATGGTATCATGCAGATGATGCAATGATCACCTACGGACCTAAAGATACTGAATATTCAGGACTCTTCTCACAGAGTATGAATGACCGTGAGTTATGGGCTGATAAGTACACGTACAGCTTTGATTCGAATATGCCTTGGAATATTTATGATACACGAATTGAGCACGAGAATACTGGCACTGGACTTGAAATGTTCAGCATTGATACTTTTGGTAGTCGGAACTCAATATGGGAGGACAAAGATGCAGAGATTATGCTTGCACCGGGTCATACAAAGATCAGTTTCATAGTGAATACTGAGGCTGATGCAAGACGAATGCGAGTGCATCTCTATGACCTTACCCTCACTGGCCAATTGGTTTCATCAAACGCTTTAGTTGATGGTTTGACACCAATGAGCAATATGACTCCCTTGGTCTGTGAAGGGACACCTATTGCAGAAAACTCCTTCTTGGTCACTTTTGACCTTGGACAGTTCGTAGAGTTCTATGACATGTTTGTCACCCAGCTCTCCTATGTGCTCTCTGTTGAGGCTGAAGCTTTTGATCCGTTTCTAGGATACTCGTGGAAGTCTTTGATTAGCTACAAGGTTACCAATATCGCAATTGATAAGCAGTTCATGGTTCGCACCAGCGATGGCTTCGCTAGCAATATGGAGATGACACTTCCAACAGCTGCTACTGGAAAACTGGAGGAGCTTCGGTTATCAAGATACATCGTCATGTCAGAGCGTGAACAGGCGCGGGTATTGATGGAACAGAGACGAGATTGGGCTCTTAATCAGCTACCATCCTCTGCTGAAAAACCATTCTACTGGGATGATGAGGTGGATGTTCAGATACTGACTTATGACAACTCTCCTCTTGTGTCCGCCTCTCTACGTACAACATCGTCTCTATCAAACGTCTATGCAACGGGACTAACCAGTGAAGACACAACCTTAGTTAGAGTGCCCTTCAAACAACAGGGTGCATCAGAGGTCAATCCTCTGTCGTATAGATTGTCGTTCTCTCCAACAGAATGTAGATCCTCACAGATGGCGGCAACAGGTTTCTATTGGAAGGTTATGAATAGTTCCAACTGTTATACTAATAGCTTTTCGAGTGTTTCTAGCAAATGGATGCCACAGGTCAGTATCACTGTCAAGCGGGACCCTATGCAACCGGTAGCTACTGGAACTGGAAAAATGCTGTTCGGAGAACTTGATGATTACTCACCAATGTGGTCACTTGACACTTCCTATCTTAGTGAGAACAATCGCCGTTTCTTAGAATATTCCACTTGGGCTGAGGGGCATCCTACCGAGTTTGCTAATCCTGTGACATTTCAGGCTGATGAGCATGGTGGTGGGATTGTGACTTATGGTCTATCACAATTGATCAGTCGTGACCATGCATGGTATAATGCGTCTCTGAGCGAGGTCTACATGGACTATATCGCGAGGTCGTATCGAATGAATCTCTGGGGCCACACTCCCTCAATTGAACTTATCCAGTCAATTGATTTGGAATATGCTCTTGAAGACCGTATAGAACTTTGGAACCAAGAGGGGTGGGCTGATGAAGCATTTAGGGGAACTGTGCGTAACCTTCAGACTCTCTGGACTGGACGTAGTGCGGTTGAATTCTTGGCAGATGCATTTGGAGCAGAACAGTATTCAGGTAGACTTATTGATCATACTGGAGCAGTCGTTGAAACTTATGGACAAGGACCTGTAGCTGGCAATGGTCAACTTGAGAGCTTCGTTGATATCATGGTTGAGGACTATGATGGTGCAGACTGGTATTCTGAGAACCAGTACATTCCTGACACAACAAGGGATTCAGAGGACTGGGCACTCAATTGGACAACATTAGATATGACAAGTGAATCACTGACAGTTCGACCATCCCTATCTGAAACTTCAGGATGGGACAAGGACAGTCCGAGGTTTGATCTGGTTGCTCCCGGTCTGGGATGGGCAAGCGCTCCAGGTTCAATACTCAGGCATCAGGTTGTTAGGGGTAGGAATATCAACGTCCAGCTGGACTGGACCGATGCAAATCTGACAGCTGGAGAGACCGTCTACATCAATGCACAGGTTGAGGTCTGGGGTGATACACTCTGGATCAATCAAACCATCACTGTTCCTGCAAATAATATCACGGTACTCATGTTTGACATTGGGCATCTGGTGAATAACCCTAAGGAAGGGAAGGTGCTCTGGGTTTCAGATAACCAGACCCTATCAACTCCACCATCAGTGACCCTCTGGGCATATCGTGAGGACCCTGATTCTCTGAATGATATTGTGTCAGTTGTAAGGAACCTCATCTATGTTGATAGACACTTCCTCCGGATGGACTATGATGACGAGTACATTGACAGATATCTTGAAACAATTCAGGCTAACGAAAATGAAGCCAATGCAATGAAGAAATGGTACATTGTCCTTGGAGCTGTGATGATGGCTGCTGCTCCTCTAACGGCTGGTACTTCAGCGGTCTGGGGTCTTGATATGATAGTAAGCGTGACCACTGGCAAGTCAATGTTCGACCATATCCTGCATGGTGCAATGAGTGCTATGGGTGTGGACAAGAATTACATCGGCAATTTCAGCATATGGGGTATCACATCAAATCAGGGCTGGAACCTGATACTGACTGAAGCCTTGGCAGGAGCTTTGTCCTTTGGGATCGGGACAGCTGCAAGGACCATTGGAAGACTTGCAGGACGTCTAGGGTCTAGCTTGTCCACTCGACTAGCAGGAACAAGGTTTACTGACCTTGTTAGTCTTGGTAATAAGTTCAAATCTGTTGGTTCATCGCTCATGATGAGGTTCGGGACAACTATTGATGATATCCTTGACCTTGGCTGGACTCGGGGATTCGAGAAACTCTCCAAGATGAGCACGAAGCGAGCCATTGGTACAATCGTGATGAAAGGAGTCGGTGAATACTTCGAACTTGTAGGCGAGGTTATCTTCGAGATGGCCTTCGACTCCATGCTTAGAATGGACAAGAGTGAGCGGCCTTGGGGTGGCGGAGAACTCTTCATCACAGCTATGACGCTCTCTGTTATTACCAGCGGACTGATGAGGGCCATGGGAAAGAAGGGTATCAAGATGGTCATTAATGATGACGGGAATCCAGTAAGGATGGTGAGTAGGGCAAGGTTACTCCTACCTATGTCAGCATTAGCTCTTCAGGGTTCGATGTTAGTGATGAGGATTCCAGTTCTCATGGGGAATCAGAGGTGAAGAGTTGAGTATAACATTGATAAGATATCGGTCAGGTGAGAAGGTAGAATGATTGAAGAACCGACAAAACCCGAGGTTGCTTGGAACTATCCTAAACTGGCCAGAGTGGTTTGGGCACTATTCATACTGTCCTTTGTAGGTGGTCTGGTAATGCAGCTGGGTGGTTTGAAATTGGTTTATCGCGATGTTGGAGGGCCTTACCTCTGGTGGAGTGGATTAACAATTGTGGACATTTTCGAAGTACTGACATATTTTATCCTAACCCCAGTCACTCTCATAGTGTTGTCAGTGTATCTCGTTCTCATCCGGAACGATGTTGGCATTATTGCAGTTGGAACAAGCATCCTTGTATTTATTTCAGGTGTTTCATGGGGAATGCACTTTATACTTCACAGAATGGCATACGACCTTCTGGATGTGGCATATGCGA
Organism: Candidatus Thorarchaeota archaeon; assembly: GCA_016840385.1. The sequence goes on from JAEOSL010000069.1 coordinate 7,373, forward strand.
TCATGTACTGGAGCACAGCAATGGTCTTTCTTGGCATCACCTTCTTCCTCATGGGTAACATCTACCTGAAGAAAGTACCAACCACCCTGACTCGTCTTACTGGCATCTCGTTCTTGGTAGTGGGATTCATCGGAATAATAGTGGGGTATATCGGCGGCTTCACACTTCTCCCATGGTTCACTATCTACGACTTTCCATGGGTTACAACTGCTGCGATACTCCCTTGCTGTTTGGCATTGATTCAAATTGTGAATGAGAGGTAGGTTTGATATGACACGAAGAACCCATCCCGATGCAGTGGCATACGCCTTCGAGCAGGAACTGTTCGAGAAGGGAGAGGAGCAGTACAGTGATGAGGATCATCGACGTGCTTTCCTAAGTCGACGAAAGAGATACCTTGGTTCTGTCAAACGAGGAGAGAGAACAGTCCATTACTGGTGGGTTATAGCAGATGAAGAGATGATGACAATCGATGATGGAACCGGAGGTGTCATTGTTACGGGGAATCTCGAAAGTCCCCTGAAGCGAATTCCCCAGAAGGAGATGACCGTGGAAGAGCTGGAAAAGGCTGGTGAGTTCGAGGTCCCTCCAGCGATGATGCGACAACTAAGTATTCTTTCGGAGATGGGCGCAAGTGTAATGGGACCGCTTGAGTATAGAGCTTGTGACGTACTACTTCCGCTTTTGGGAATAGTAATTAAACCAGAATGTGATTCAGAGCATGTCCGGTCCGAACATGTGGATTGGGGAAAAGTTCGTTTCTATATTCGAAAATAAAATTGAAGATAGTTGGGCATGGTAAGTGCCCAACTAAAGTTCTAGGTTTCTGTTCAGGCCTGCATGGCAAACCTTGGGCATTTTTCCTTTGTTATGCCTGGTGTTTCACAGGGTCTGGTCATGCCGGTGTAAAATTTGAACTGATCAACACCGCATTTTCCATCGGCCGCATTATATTCTGGACATGTCATCTATACATTCTTCCAATTCGGTCTTTTAGTCCCGGTCCCAAACTACTAGTAGTCCGGTTTGGACTGTTATCCAAAAACTTCCTATTAGCACATATTAAGCTATTTCGGTTGCTTGCCTTCTAGTGTAATGGTTCGCCAGTTAGGTGAGACCTCTCTTCTCAAGCACTTGCTTCAGGAGTTTAGGATTATCTGTGAACATTCCATCCACTCCAAGGTCAAGAAGGATGTCCATAGTAGGTTGGTCGTTTATGGTCCAGACGTGAACTGCAAGATTGTGTTCGTGTGCCTTTCGTACGAACTTCTTTGTAACGACTTTCAGCGGTCCTGATCTCATTGGTACTTGGAATGCTCTATACTGGATATCTTCGAACTTTATTCGTGGTAGACCAACCTTCGTATTGAGAACGAAACTCTTCACTTCTCCAGGGTGTGCACTTGTTGGGACCTTCGGCATGAGTACTCTGAATCTTTCGAGTTGACTGTTATGGAATGATGCAACCAGTACCGAGTTTGACCGATCCGTCTGAGATATCATTCGTGCAAGTTCCATTGGAGCTGATGGAAATGTATCCTTGATATCGAGATTGAAGATGACATTAGGAAATCTCTCAAAGGCTTCCTGCAGAGTTACGATGCTGTGACCTTTTCCTCTGAATGGGAATGTTGCACCATCATCTGAAGTGAAAGTATATCCAAAGTCAATCTGTCGCAATTCATCCAGAGTGAATTCGCGAATTGTTCCTGCTTTTCCTGTCGTACGCTCTAAATCCTCGTCATGAAAGAGTACAACTTTGTCATCCTTCGTCAATCGAACATCCGACTCGAGCACATCAACACCAATAGCCGCAGCAGATTCAAAGGCTAACATCGTATTCTCAGGAGTATTTTCGGACTCTCCTCTATGTGCCATAATTAACAGTCGACCAATGTCAAAGATCACTTTCTTCTCACTTCCTGAAATCGAACGCTACCTTGATTGCACTATTCTTTCCCTTATGGGATGCAACAGAGAACGCAGTCTTGTACTCATCGATAAGATATTTGTGCGTTACAAGTCCCTCAAGAAGACCTGGCTCTTTCTTCATCATTTCGAATGCGAGTTCAAAGGTATCTATTGACTCACCGTTGTGTTCTTCTAATCCATGCATCATCGAGCCGAGGACGTCCACTTGTTTGTAAACTGCCAATACCCAGTCAGTCTTCTTAGTGACACCAAAGTCCATTCCCACAATCACTATTGTTCCGTTGTTCTTAATGAGATGTAGGGAATCATCCAGCGTTGAATCAGAAGCAACACTATCGAAAATGATGTCTGGACCTGAACCTCCATAGAGGATTCTCTTTCCTAAAGCTGGTTTGAGAAGATGTCCATCTGTAGTATCTGCGATGTTCTGATAGAGAGTATCCCTATCTCTTTCAGAAATCACTTCATCTGCGCCCAGTTTCCTTGCTACAGCTTCTTGGAATGGATAGCGTGCTAACACAATTATCCTACATTTTGAGCCGAGACCCCTGATTGCTCGTACAATCATGAGACCGATGATTCCTGCTCCGATAACGACTACTGTGTCATCATCCGAAGGCAGTTTTCGTTTTACCGCGTGGATTGCTACAGCAAGTGGTTCAGCAATGAGTGCCACGTCATCAGGAATGCTGTCAGGAACCTTCTGAAGTTGTCCTGCAAAGGTAACAAAATATTCACTGAAACCTCCGCTTCCAAATCCACCGAACTTCAATCGACCTCCGTATTTTTCTTCAAGGACTGAATCATCACCTATCCCAGCTATCGCTTGACAGGTTTCGGGTCTTCCAGCCTTACAGCTTTCACAGTGGTCAAATCCATAGCAGTCGCACGATACTACCGGTGAATGACTCACTCGGTCACCGATACTCAATCCTTGGACCTCACTACCAACTTCTTCGACTATTCCAACGACTTCATGACCTAGCGGAAATGGGTTCTCTTTCCTTGCCAGAATACTGGCAGCGTAAGAGATGTTGACCTCTATCTGGTGGATATCTGAGGCACATATGCCTGAAATGACCGGTCTCACGAGAACTTGTCTTGGATGAGTAATGCTTGGTTTTGGCCAGTCTGTCCGATATTTGATCATTGTATATCTACTGGCCAACTTCATCTTCTTTCGTACAGCTTTACTGATTTTGAGGTCATACATTATCGCTTTCATTTGAAACAGATACAGTCTAGAATTCTACCTGATATATCCATCGAAGAAAAAGAAGTAGAAACTGGAGCCGAAGCTCCAGTCTTACACTAGGTTTAGTCAACACCACATTTCTTCTTCAAGAGTTCCCAGTCGTGAGTAACCTGTTCCTGGATGCTCTTTCTGAAGTCTTCCCATTGTGGCTTGAAGAGGTGCTTGAATTGACCCTGAGTTTTGAAGTACTCATCAACGGGTTTCAGTTCCTTGAGCCTCTTGCTTGGACCTGACATTTCCCACCTTTCTCCATCGTAAACTTCGTAGAGTGGGTGTAGGCCAGTTTCAACTGCCAATTTGGATAGGCTCATGCTCTCTCCAGTTGCTGAACGCCAACCTCGAGGACATGGTGAGAATGCATGAATGAATGCTGGTCCTTCAACTTCCAGAGCCTTCCTGAACTTTCCAATGAAGTCACGGTAGTTGTAAGGTTCGGATGTAGCAACGTAGGGTATCCTGTGAGCGGCAATGATCTCTGCGAGAGGCTTCTTGCGCTCTAGCTTACCTGGTATCTTACTACCTGCCCAGGAAGTTGTTGTTTCCTGACCGGGGAATGTTGCACCAGATCTCTGGATACCTGTGTTTTGGTATGCACCGTTGTCGTAGCACATGTAGACCATGTCATGACCACGTTCCATTGCACCGCTGATTGCTCCAAATCCGATATCGAATGAGGAACCGTCACCTCCGATTGCAATCACGTCAACATGTTCGTGCTCGTAGCGACCCTTTGAATGCATGACCTTTGTGGCTTCAATAACTCCAGAAGCGACTGCTGCTGCGTTTTCGAATGCAACATGTATCCACGGAATTGACCAAGCAGTGTAGGGATAGATTGTAGTAGCAACCTCTAGACAGCCAGTGTTCTCACAAACGATGGTGGGACCACGGAGTGCCATTCCCATGAGCTTGACGACGGTTGGTGCAGCGCATCCGGCGCACATCCTGTGACCAGAGCTTAGGATTGGCTCTCTCTTGAGCATGTCTTTGATTGATACTGCTGGTTTTTCTGCTGTCATTATTTGCGAACCCCCAGTGTTTCATACTTTGGAGCTTTACCTGCCTTGAGGTACTCCTTTGTTTTCTCATACCCTTCAACGAAAGTTGTTGGAGGTACGTCTCGACCACCTAATCCGACAACAAAGTCGAGAACCATAGGTCTCTCCTTTGCTTCGTAGAGTGCAGTTCTGACTTCAAGAGCCAGTGGGTGAGTAGCTCCTCCAAAGGACATTGCCTTCTCGAAGATCATCACAGCCTTTGCATTTCCAACAGCTTTTGCAAGATCCTCTGCTGGGAATGGGCGGAACATTTTGAGTCTGATTGAACCGACTTTTTCTCCCTTCTCTCGAAGAGCATCAACGACAACCTTTGCAGTACCTCCCATGGAGCTCATTGCAAGAATGATGATTTCTGCATCTTCGGTCTTGTAGGTCTCGAACATTCCGTACTTACGACCCGTGAGTTTCTCAAACTCTGCTTCGATTTCTTTGTAAACTTTCGGAACGCCCATGATTGCTCTGCTCTGCTGCTCTTTGAATTCAAAGTAGTAGTCAGTTAGGGCTAAGGGTCCCATGGTCAATGGTTTGTTTGGATTGAGGTTCTGTACTGGGTCCCTCACACCAACGAACTTCTCTACCACATCATCAGCAAGCATCTCTACTCGCTCAACGTTGTGGCTTACAATGAAGCCGTCGATTCCAACCATCACGGGCAGCAACACATCGTGATGTTCTGCCAGTAGGAAGGCCATCAGAGTTGTGTCATAGGCTTCCTGGGAGCTCTGGCAGTAGAGTTGAATGAATCCACTGTCTCGCATTCCCATTCCGTCACTATGATCGTTGTGAATGTTAATTGGTCCAGAGAGTGCTCTGTTTGCAACTGTGAATACTATTGGCATTCTCATTGATGCTGCAACGTACAGAATCTCCCACATGAGTGCGAGTCCTGCTGAAGCAGAAGCGGTTGCAACTCGTGCACCAACTGCTGATGCTCCAACGCATGCGCTCATAGCAGAGTGCTCAGACTCTACTGGAATAACTGCTGCGTTGACTTCACCATCTGCTGCAAAGCGTTGGTAATCTTCAACAATAATTGTCTGGGGAGTGATTGGATAAGCTGCAAGAACATCCAAGTTTGCTTGCTTGAGTGCGTGTGCAATAGCGGCGTCACCTGTCAGACCTTCAACTGTGATCTTATCTTTTGATACTGTCATTTGCGATCACTCCTTCTCCATATGTATCGAATCAGTCGGGCATTCGTTGGCACAAATTCCACAACCCTTGCAATAATCGTAGTTGAAAGCGTAAGCATGCTTTCCATCCTTCTCAGTCAAGATGACTGACATATCAGGACAGAAAATCCAACATCTTCCACAAGTACCGTTCTTCACCCAAAGACAAGCTTCGGGATTATGGATGGGCTTTTCTGCTCGCCATCCACCAGTCTTGTATTTCTCAGAATTGCCTGGTTCAATGATGTTACCAGCCATCGGGATCTCGTTGAATTTTTCACTCATCCGACTTTAGCCTCCGTTACGGCTCGCTCAATTGCGACCTTGTTCAAATCTCCAATCTTACCAGGATAACGATTGAGGACTTCTCCAATAACTGTGTCAACAGCCACTACACCTGTGGCAGATACAGCGGCTGCCATAGTTGGCATGTTGTAGAATGGTCTACCCATGACTTCCATAGCAATAGTGCTTGCATCCACAGTGACAACCTTTCCACCTTTGAAGCTAAATCGCTCGCGGATGTCTTTCGGGTCACTTTCTGTGTTGAGTACTAGAGTTCCCTCAGCCTTCAATCCCTCGGCTGGATTAACAACATCAAGTAAGGTAGGGTCAATACAGACCACAACATCCGGTTGGTACACCTGGGCGTATATCTGGATGGGTTCCTTACTGATTCTCAAAAACGCTCTCACGGGTGCTCCAGTTCTTTCAGGCCCAAATTCGGGGAAAGCCTGGATATAATTACCCTCTGCAAGAGCGGCTTTGCCTAGCATCTGGTTCGAGGTAACAACACCCTGTCCACCTCGGCCATGCCAGCGAAATTCAGTAATTCCTTTTGCAAAGTCCATACTCATTATCAATATCACCTACATGGTGAATTCAAGGCTGGCACTTTGCGAGATGCTTATTTATTTAGTGATACGGATTGTACCTGCTTAATAGGTGTTGTAACTAACACAGATGTGAGAAAGAATGCGTATAAATCCAGGTCAACTGAAACAACAGAAGAACCTACGGGAGATTCAAAGAGTCCTCGATGATAAAACTCTTCCCAATGAGATATCGCAAGCACTACACCAATTGTGGTTGTATGTTGATAATCAAGACAAACTACGATTGACTACCAAAAAGAATTACATGGTTGTCGCACGTCGAGTCTTGAAACGTGCTAATTTCCACCCTTCTAAGTGGAACCCTGAATTAGTAATTCGTCTAATGGAATCATACCGCCGAAAATCGGATGGTTCAGAGTACGTAGCACAATATAGAAACCAGGTGAGAACTGTAATCAATTATATTTTGAATGCTCATGAGGTAGAGGATTTGAAAGACCAAACACGTGATGAAAAAACACGTGTAGGACAGATCATGAAGATGCAGAGGATTCCTAATCCGGTAGAGGTTTTTGAAGATGATAAATTTGAACCAATCCTAGAAGAACATATGAGAGCAGTCACTTCTCAGATGCCTTCAGATCGTGTAAGGACTATCTTCTGGGTTATGTGGGATGTAGGAGCTCGTGTTGATGATCTAAAGATGATGACCTTGGGAGATGTTGAATTCGATGATGATGGAGCGGGTCTGATTCTCTGGGTTCCAAATAACACGAAGACAGGTAGACGACCAACACGACCTAGATACTCATTACCTCAAATCAAGAGATACCTGGCTGAACATCCCTATGGTTCCAGGAATAAACATGGTTCATATATCAATCCAGATATTGCTCTATTTGTCAATACAAAGGGAAGTGCCTGGGCGAGTTCTCGAGCAATCAGTAAACACTTACGAGATGCAGTTGTGAAAGTTCGATTCTTAGAACAAGATTCAGAATGGCAGTTTCCTTCATTACCACGAGTAATTACATGTAAGCAATTGCGGATCAATGCAGTGAATAGAGACATGGATGAAGGTGTGAGTATTGAAGCCAATGCAGTTCATCATGGTCACTCATTCAGTGTAATGATGGGTGTTTATCGACGACGAAATAGAAAATTATTGATCAAGAAAGAGATTGATGCAGCTGCAGGAATTATTCATGAAGATGATTCAAGTCAACAAGAGAAGTGGCATACATGTCCAACTTGTCAGCATCAGAATCCACCGCCAAATGACTTCTGTGCAATGTGTGGAAGTCCAGTTACAGTGGATGCGATGAAAATGAAAGAAGCCCAATCCAAGGAACGTGAACGAAGAATTGCTAAAACAGTCCTGGATATGCTCATTGAAAAATCAGAGGAAAAGGGATTACTCCCTTAACCTGTGTTCTGTTCCCATTTCTCCTTGAGGAGTAGAGCCATATCAGTAATTTGAGCGTCTGTCAAATTAGCATTTGTGACCTGAATCTTCAGCTCTTCAAATTCATTAGGTGGGAGCGGAGGGAGTGCTTTTGAACTCATTAGTTTCTCACACCTCCTGCAGATTGATTCGATTTACCAACGACTACCTGATCAATATACCAACGAAGTGACTCCAGTGTCGCCTGGTCTATCTGATAGATCTTAGAACTCAGTGGTCTGACATTCCACTTCTCAAGACGATGTTCTGTACAAGCATGACCCCATTTCTCAGCTCGTATGTATGATAAAATTTCGTCAATTGTTTTCCCGAGTTTCTTAGGCCCAACATTGAGTTTTTTCCCAAGAATTCGCGAGAGGTTCCTGACATTGACAAGACAAGTGTTAGCAAGAGAGACCCTGCGTTCCAGTATTTCAAGAAGATCAACAACAATTTCTCGTTTCTGCTGGTTCTTGAGATAGATGCAATTATCACTGTCTGGACATTGTGGACACACTTGAGAATCTGGACATACTCGATGTCTGCTTCGGGACGTCCCAGAGTTTGCGCGCGCAAACTTTCTGCGTGAGGTTGTCATGTGAGGGAACCTCCTTCAAAAGGGAAGATAGTTTCATTAACCATAGCTAGACCTCCAACTATCATCATTATCCTGACTGTCCTTCTCTTTTTGTTCCCTCTTCTCAGTCTGTACTCGTTCTAGTTGCTCATTGGTGAGTGGTTTACCACAGATCTGACATAGGTAACGCTCTGCAACCATTACTGGTATTGTCTTCTCGCATGAACAGTGAACCATAGCCATCTCAGCTTCTTTTCGATCCTTCTCACGTTGTTCTGCTTCTTGCAGTGCCTTGTGTTTGATTGAAGCATAGTTCACTGCGGATTGATGTTGCATAGCTGACATAGTTGATAAGAACGAGTCAACAGCATAGACCTTTCCAAGCACCTCATAATCCACTGTCAGAGATCTATTGATATTCGACTTAACCCACCATCCTATTGACTTTCCAGTTTCATCAAATATCTCCGTGTCCATTTTATACTCTGCATTTACTTCATTCAACTGCTGAAGAAAAAGTGGAAACTCTACCTTGGCGAATCCCTCAGGAATACTATGGTTCACCATAGATATCAGGCTCTTTATGGCACTCTTCGAAGTCCCAGCCAAAACACAAAGCTGCGCAAGAGCATCTGCCCAGTTCAACGTATGTAAGTCGAACCTAGCTTTGTCTTTCAGAGAAAGTGTCAATGTGAATGCCTCTGTCTGAATCATATATTGCTCTGCTCGGTCATCCACTCTTGGTGGGACCATTTTGGTCCGGAGTGCTGCGGCTACTGCAGGGTCCATCTGTACCCACACCTTCAGCTCCTCAGTATATGCATAGTCAATTCCAATCAGTTCATTTGCTGGACGAGTTGTCACCAGGATCTTCTTTGGCTCATGTTCTGTTTTGGAACGTTTTTTTCGCTTGATTTGGGTATACCTAGGTAGAGGACCCTCTTTTTGTAAGCTCTGTAAGCTGACAAAGCTCAAGAGTGAGTCTGTGCGCCTCCACCCTGACAGTTTAGTGAGTCTCTTGAAACCACCAATAACCATTCGTATTGGTATCAGGCGCGAGGTTACAAATCCCCTTAGCTTAAAACCCTCCATAAGCCTGTAAATATAGCCTCTAGTGGCTACATGCTCTAAATCTCTGATTGTCAGCCAAGTATCTCGTTGCCGAGCTGCAACTAACATGAACATGATTCGTTTCTTTTTCGGAAGCGTAGCGATTTCTTCATCAAGTACTTGTCCAGGAGCTTCTTCAGCTCTGTCAGCTTTGTAGGACCCTCTTTTAGTCACAGTATCATATCCCTGTATTTTGTAAGTATTCTGGATACGGTGCTCCTGGTTTAGGCACATGCTTTCTCTTTTTGATCCTCGGAGGTCTGGTTCCCTTGCATTTCATTGCGGCGTATTCTTGAATTCTCTATCAGAATATCATCGAGATTCTTGGTTTCGTGCCCTGGTGGAATGTCAATGTACCTCTGCTCAGTTTGAGATCCAAGTTTCTCAAGTTCGTCAGCTAATGGGCTTTTGATCCATTCCAAGATATTCTTCAAAGCTTGTTGGCAAGATTGACAGTCAGAATACTTCTTGTCATGAGTCATGCTAATGACTCGATTCTGGACCATTGCAAAGACTGCCACTTTGCCCTTAGTTTCTAAGGAACCAAGTAATTCCTCAGCACTCTCAATTTCCTCTCCACTATGATACATGAGTGGGTACCTCCGGTTGTTCACCCTTGTTTGAGCGAACTCTAGAATTCAGCTCGTCAAGTCTGCGACGAATTGAGTCCTTGACTAATTCAGCTACTGAAGAGTATCCGAATTCCTTTCTATTTACTATCTCCTCAACCTCGTTTACGAGAGAGGCTGGGAGTGATATTCCTCTGTAATTCATCAAAATCACTTATTGTACTGGTACTATAACTATACAAATAAACTTTGTTGTACCTATACTATAAGTATACAATATTAATGGGCTATGTTATTAAGATGTAATAGTGTACTGAAAATTATGCCCGAAGGATACAAAGGTGTCAGCCTTCCTGAAGGTCTTCTTCAACAAGTGGAAGACTTGCTCAAGGATTTGGAAAAGGAAGGTTTTGATCATGGATATAAGACAATCACGGAATTTGTAAAAGATTCAATCAGACGTCGGGTGGAGGATCTCAGACAAATCTATTTCATAGGGGAGAAGAAAACTCAATGAAGTACAAATCAAAAAGAGTGACTATTCCAGAATTGCTTGTACATGGAATTGTAGAGTTCATGGAAAAGGATACTGATTACAATTTTCAATCTGTTGGTCACTTTGTTAGGGATACTGTATTCAATAGACTCAAGCAGTTACATGAGGTG
>JAEOSL010000163.1 GCA_016840385.1 Candidatus Thorarchaeota archaeon
ACCAGAAAGTAGTAAGTGAGAGCTACCATTAACTTGTCCATCAACCCCTCCGCTGAGAGATTCTGCGGTCCACTCGCTTCCATTAGGAAAGAACCATGTCACATTTACATTATTGACGATGGAGGGTATTGTTGTTGCAGAGCTGATATTCACCTGAGTTCGAGTAGAATTCCCAATTCTAAAGATGGTATCATCATTCCATTCAGGTATAACTGAGTTATATTTTTGGACACCAATTGATTTTGCATAATTTGGGGATTCAAATCGAACTTCCCACCAACCAAGATATCCAATAACTGAGCTTGGAATTATAATAATCCCGTCCCCTATAATGCAGTCACCTGTCTGTGGTGTCAAGAAGGGGTCAGACACAGTCACGTTTTCCCAATCGTGTGGGTAGACAATCGTCATTTTTGGCTCTTCATATTCTCCCAAGTAGCCGACATAGGAATACAAAGTAAGCTGAGAACTATTACCGTGTTCAACACTATAACTCACACCTGTACTTGCAATGTTAGGTTCCCATTTCGATTCAGTAAATCGATGGGATAACAGACGAGTCTTGTAATCGAATGATACACTCGTGTTGGAAGATAGAGCAACTGAAACAGGATTTGATATCCAATATGATGCATTGACTATTGAAGCAGTGTAATCTCCAGGAGATCCAGTAAGTGCATCTACTTCACCTCCGGTGGAAAACTCAAGCTGAACCTGTTCTGGTGTAGGTGGAGTTGCTTTAATCAAGGAAATATCGTCGAGGTAAACTGTAATGAATTGCGTATTGATTGCACCATCTGGTGAACCATCAGAATCATAATCTAGATCAGCATCAGTTACGAAAGTTGAATTAATTACAATGCCGATCTTCAATGTCAAGAAATCACTTGGGGATCCAATGGTCACTGGAATTACTCCCGAATCAAACCATGTTCCTCTGTTACTCAATGTTGGTAAATCAATATCTGAAACAATCTCATTATCTATGAAGATCTTGAGAGCGTACTTTCCTGAAAATGATGAATTGAGAGGACCTTGAAGCAAGAGATAGCTATATTGCAATAGAAATTGGTCAGTGTAAGGTGCATTCTCAAATGTCTGAAACCATGTGACATTTGTGCCTGCAAAGTGGGTGTATTGATTTTGTCCAAGATTGGTAAGTTTTGCAGTGTTCTGAGCTGTTACGTATCGAGTACCACCTTGCTCATACGAAACCTGTTGAGCCTGATCAATATCACCACTCTCGCTAGTAGCATTCCATCCCAAAGGATAGTAATCTAGAGGTCCAGCTGGACTAACTGTGTATCCAGGAATACCCTCGTCGAAAGTCCCGTTGACTGCATAGAGTTTTTCAAGATTCCAGAGGGATACTTCAGCTTCATCAGCAATCCATTCGTGTGCAGTGTCAAGTGGTAAGTCATAATGAAGATTCTGATAGCTATCAGTACGGGCGGAGATGTTTTCTGAAGCCGCATACCCAGATTGTTCAATTTCAACCGGATTCAGTACGCCTTGGTTACTTGATGCACCTTCAGCCAGGAAATATTCATCAATCATGGTTTGTTGATTTTCTGGCAGAGATAGATCGTCGTTGGTGATTGTTGATGAAGAGAGATTGTTGTTGGAGTCATTCGCATTCAAGTATGCAGATGGAACAAACGAAATGGTTACAACAAACATCAATACGATGAGTACTGCAGACAGGTTTTTGGAATATTGCGCTCTCATCCTCATTACCCCACTTGAATTTCACTTCGGACATCGTGAATCTATCGTTTTGTCGGTTCCACCCAATGTTGAATTATTCTAATTACGTTTGTGATAATACACTGAATTTTGTAAATCATTGAATAATTCATCAAATATAGTACAATGGATGTAAAAGTAGGTTACGCGTACTAACTCTCGACTATTCAGAATCAGAAGTATCATTGTATGAGTATACAGGGAGAATGATTTCCTTCTCAATAGCATCCATTGTCAGAAGATAAGCATCTCCTTCTGAAAGACCATGATTTTCCAGAGCTCGAATCATTTCGTCTAATTTGAAACTTCCATCAGATATGACATCAGGAAGTGCTTTCTTCAAGCGTTTGAAGCGACCGGATGGTTCTTTGTCTCCAGTCTGGTACTTGCGGAGTAAGTTACCATCAACGAAATCATCAAAGAACCACTCTAGGGTCTTGGCAGTTTGCGCATCTACAACCTTGGTTGGACGCTCTGCAAGGCCCGCATCAAGTGTCATTCCCACAGCTCTAGTATAACTAATCATCTTTTCTTCTTGCTCTGGAGAGGATGATGAAATCGTGATGAATGCACAAATTAGATTTGGAGTTGGAATAGCACGGATAATGTCCGAGATTGGTAGAATATTATATACATCATCTTCATCTACAGTGTCGAATTCGCTTCTGAAATGCATGATGGCTGTAATGAATGCGGAGAGCATTCCTTCCTCAAAGCCACCTTTCAATATCTTTGAGTAGACAGGAAGCCCACTAAGTTTGTGCAGCACTATGATTCCTAGAATATTTTGAGCATCATCAAATCTAGTTTCGATTTCTCTTGCTGATACACGTTTTCTTTTAGCCTTCCTAGCGTATGCACGTTGCCCTACTACAGCTGCAACTAGCACACTTGCTCCAAAAACAATCTGCCACGAATATTGTATAAACGCTTGAAATAGTCGGGCATCAGTATCAACAATGGGAACCATGGTGTCGTGAAAATCTTGCACTAAATCGTAATTATCCTTTGATACTTGGATAATCAGACTGTAAGTTATCTCACTCGCAGGAGGCATTGAGAAGCTTGCAGTATAATGACCATCATCTTGTTCATCCATAATTTGTAAGGTGTGAACAGCACCTGCGCTTGATATCACACTGAGTGTAACATTTGCACCCAATACAGGAATATCCGTACCTTCTTCAACTACTTCTACTTCAATTTCAACTAGTTGAAATTCTGGGGCAGACAGACTCGAAATCAATCGTACTTGCATGGGAACTTTCTCAACAAGAAATGAGAGAATAAATGTTTGATTCTGATATCCTATCTTTGAAAATGTAACTCGAATATTATAATCTCGTTCACCAAGAGGGATCAGTGTGAGACTGTAATTTCCATTACCATCATCAATCATCGAAGCCCATTCAGACCCATCTTCAGAAATCTCTACTAAGGCATTATCTACACCTAATCCATCGAAGGATCGAGAATAGAAGAAATCGAAGCTATAAGACTTACCGTAAATGAGCGGCTCTAAGGGTCCTGCTGGAGAATCTAGTTCTGTAAGATACTGTGATTTGATTACGATAATTTTCGCTGTCGTTTCAAAGTATGGAGCTGAAGAATTTAGAGAAACTTCAAAGTTTCCAGCACCAACAATAGCAGTATCAAAATCTGCTTGCCACCAATTTTTAACAACATTAGGCTCGAAGTCTACAACTCCTCCAGCCCAAGTACCACTTATGGCTGCACCATCATTGAGAAGTAATAACCCGTTTTCGATATCATAGAATCGCAATACAACAGTGACTGGTTGACCAACCACGGTTTCCAGCTCACTTTCAAAAACCACTTCTAAATCTGCTTGATGGTGTAATGCAAATTCTGCGTATCCATATGCAATCTCGGTATTGTTGGTCCAGAGAAAGATAACACCCCAAATTCCAGCAGTAGTATTTGTTGCTCCAAAACTTACTGGGTTGCTATTAGCAGAACCCAACAGTCCACTCACTGTAGATGATTCAATCCACGTAGTACAGTTTGGTAATCTCCAGGTGTAGTTCACTGCATCGGATAAGATAGGTATCTGTTTCATTGAACCTATTTCGACTGAAAGTCTTGCAGTATCATTTGTATGAAAGATACTCTCGTCAACCCAATCAGTTCCTCCAATATCATATTTCTGAATTGAAGCATTGTAAGCATAATTGTAAACATCACATGTAACCTTCCACCAACCAAGTCTATCAACGACTAAACTGGTAGGTACTTCAATGAACTCTATCTCGTCAGTACAGTTGGATGTAACATCCACAAGGAATGGATCGAACACCGTCAAGTTTTGCCAATCACTGGGATGATAGACTCTAATCGTTAGATTCTCATAGCTACCTATGAAACCAAGATAGGTGAATATCTCCAATTTCCCACTTTGCTCTGGTGATATACTGTATGCGACACCATACTCCAGCGTATTTGTAGTGGGTGTTGAATTCAAATATCGATGATTTAGAAGAATCGTATCGTAGTCGAGAGAAATACTCGTATTGGATACAATAGAAATGTTCAGAGGACTTGTTTGCCAATACATTGGGTTTTCAAGGAACCCATATCCAGTACCTAATGAACCGGTAACTGGTGTTGGTACAGAATCTATAATGAATTGTAGGTCAACGGATTCACAACTCGGAGGTGTGGCACCTATGAAAGATACATCATCAAGTAGTACTGTAATATACTCACAATTTACAATTCCATCAGGGACCTCATCAGCATCATCATAATCAACATCGGCATCAACAACAAAGGTGTCATCAATAACTAGACCAATCGTGAACATTGCTGTTTCTGAAGATATGGTTTCATTCACTGAAATTGTTCCACTTTCATACCAGACACCTCTTTCACTAAGAGTTGGTAAATCTTGTCTCCAAACAGACTTACCATCAAGGAATACTTGTATTGAAAAATTACCCTCTAAAGCGGACCATATTGGCCCTTTAAGGTAAAGAAAATCAAAACTAAGGAGAAATTCGTCAGTATAAGGTGTGAGGGCAATAGTCTGGTTCCAGAGAACGTATGAACCATTATAATGTGTATACCAATTCTGTCCTGTATTTGTTTCAGGACCAATATTTTGAACTAAAACAAAACGATCTCCACTACTCTCTTCATACGATACCTGCTGTACTTGTTCCTCTACTGGATCTGTATTATCGCTCACAGCGGACCAGCCCAATGGATAATTTGTGAGAGTCCCATTTGGATACTCGGTATATCCCGGAGTACCTTCATCAAAAGAACCATTTACAACATAGAGTTTCTCTAGATTTGTAACATCAACCGCGGCATTACTGACAGCCCAGTCATGATCGGTATCAATGGAAATACTTTGCTCAGTGTTGACCATTGTATCGGTTCTAGCAGATATATTTCCAGTACTCGAGTATCCGCTTTGCTCGATTTGAACAGGATCGATAATTCCTTCTACAATAGGAGGTAAATCTGCAGATATAGACCAGAGTTCTTCATCATTCAAGAGAATAGATTCTTCGTTGACAGGAACTATATCGTAACTGTCTTCTAAATCGGTCACATTCGTTGTTAGATTATCATTTGAAGATTGAGGACCTATTGCGTACTGAAAAGAGTGTGGAATCACAATCAGTGCTAAGAAACAGAGAGCAATCACTCTAAGGTTCTTAATCTTGGTAATTTGCAACCTCATTACTTCCAAGAGCCATCTGTAACATATCTGTGGTAAATAAATTCTTGAAAATTGAATATAACATTAGTTCGGATATCTTAGGAAAAAAATTAATTCCCATTTGTTACAATTCTACCCTCAGCGATAACATCATGCTTGTGAATACTCTCAAGAGACCTAGCTTCAGCAAACATTTCCAAGTCCATATCAATGAAAGC
>JAEOSL010000070.1 GCA_016840385.1 Candidatus Thorarchaeota archaeon
GTCACCACCAAAGAGAACATCACCATTCTGATAGACCCAGTAGTACCCTGGAGCCTCACCATAGATGTCCCAGTCAATGGTCCAACCGAGTTCTCCCTCATTGAAGGAGATATAATCGGGACCGTAGATACTAATTGGTGTGCTCGATTCAACTGTGATGTAGACAGTACCTGTACCATTCAGTGTACCCCATGCTGCAAAGAAGAGTTCATGTGTACCTACTGCGAAACCATCGACATTGACGGTCACATTCAGATTGGGCTCAGTCCACGGACCGCTGGTGTAAAAGGCACCATCAAGTTCCGTCGCCCACCATACTGGATTTTCATCATAGAGCATGAAGAAGAGGTCGTTACCTGTTTCTCCCTCAGTGTATACTATATCATCGGGGAAGATAATCTCTGGATAACCAGTTTGTTCCAATACTGTTATTGTGACAATTCCTGTTGTGTTAAAGAATTCACTACCAGTTGCCGAGAACACTAATTGGTGAATGCCAACTGATAATCCATCAACATTGACAATAAATGTCTCATTAGGTTGAGTCCATTCCACTAGTTCATAATTGTAACCACCATCAATGTATGTGCACCAGTAACTGGGATCCTCGTGATACAGAATGAATGTTAGATCAATTCCTAGTTCTCCTTCAGTATAAGTGATATCATCAGGGAAGATAACTTCTGGATATTCGTATATCTGATTCACAGTCACATACACTGTATCCGTAGCATTTCCGCCTTCCCCAATAACAAGGATTGTGTACTCGTAGATACCCGGATTAAGTAGTTGAATTGCATGAGTTACAGTGAGTGAAGGTCCACTCCATAAATTACTTGTATGAAAGATGCCGTCTACCCAAATTTCGTATGCTATTGCATGTTCATCGTAGAGTTCCCAAATGATTTCTGCGTATTCCACCTGGTCGATAGTGAAGTCATCTGGTCCAATTACAACAGGTTCAGGAACACCTCCACTCGGTAGAACAACTACAGTATTTGTAGATGATACTGTACTACCATCGAGCATCGATATGTGAATTGTATAGTAGTATGTCCCCTGAACTAATCCGTCGATATTGACTAGGATATCTCCTCCAGTCCAGATGCCTGAGGTTACAAATGTTCCATCTCTATCAACATAATAATTGAGAGGAGTAAGACCACCAACAATCCATTTAATCCAGATGTCGGTATCATCTTCATAGAATTCATAGTATCCTGGATTAGTAAGACTAAGGAATGGTTGGGGATATCTATCGATGGTAGAAATAACATTGTATTCGGTTGGTGAGTACCAATCAGACCAATAATTACCTAGTGAAACTGAATCGTCCCACACGTTGTTAGAGTCGATGTCTTCTGCGTTCATTCCATTGTACCCAATTATATTGTAATAGAGTGAGTTGAACTCAGAACCAGAATACAGAGTTATTCCGTAGTTTAGATTGGACAAAATGGTATTGTTACATATGGTAGAATATTGTGTGCTTGCTAGAGCAATACCTCTGTGATTTTCAGAGACCTCGTTTCCTGAAACATAGAAGTTGGTACAGAATATCAAGTAGATACCATCTTCACCGTTTCGAACGAAACTGCTAGATTGAATAGTGCTATTGTGACATTGATAGAATGATACTGCATCGTATGAACAATTGTAAACACCCACGTTGTAGATGTTCAAATCCTCACTAAATCCAGCAATAATTCCTGTAGTAGTATCAGCAAAGAAAGTTGAATCTACTGTCACATTGACAGAGTCGACAATAATCATCTGGCCATATGAACCAGATAGATAGAGATCCTGTTCTGATAGGATATATTCCAATGGCAAACCATTAACAAAGTTTGATTCAAAAGTGTGAGTCCATTGTTCAACTGTATCACCGGTAAATAGCACCCCTGTTTTTTCGAATATATTGTTGACGAATGTTATGTTCTGAGAGAAACGAATATTGATACCAGAGTTCATTGATTCATTGAATCTATTGTTTTGCACTAAAGTATCGTAGTTATAGTTGAGGTAGATTCCATGCATTCCGCCTACAAGGTCATTGTTCTCGATGGTACACCCACCAGTTGATGGTAGATATATTCCGAAATCACAATTCTGAAGGAAGTTATCTCTAACGACATTGTCATTTGAACTAAGAAGATATATTCCAACATAGCTCCCATCGATGATGGTACTTCTAATCTCACAATCTGTTGAATATGCCAGTTGTATAGCTCGTGATGCATCACCAAAATTACCATTTTCAAAAATAGTATTTGTACAATTAACTAGGATTGCTTGACCAAATGTAGATAGATCGATGGTTTCACTTTCGATATTCGTAAAGTAACCCAGAGGTTTGCTGTTCACAGTATTCCCAATCAAGTTTTGATACATTTCTTCTAGAATTCCATAAATGAACAAACCACATTCAACGAACTCGTTATCTAGAAGGGTCATGTTCATACATGACCTGAGATAGATCCCATAAGTATCCGCATATACTAGATTTCTTTCGATGGAGATATTGCTAGAAGCTTCAGCATAGATACCATTTGTTCCACCCGAAATTACATTTTCCACAATCTGACAATTCGAGCCGGATACATCAATTACATTAACTCCATAGACTACTTGTGTCATCTGAATACTGTTATTGTAGATATAGCAATCACTCTCATATGCTTCAATTCCTTTTCCATAATGCGCAATTACGTTATTGGTAATCTCAGTTTCAGGAGATGAAGATACGGAAACACCAAACGCCACATCCTGTCCCCAAAATTCGTTATAGGAAACTCGTACGTCTGATGAAGATGCTATAGAAACACCTTCCCAATAATCCTGGAGTGAGTTTCTTGAAATAGTTATATGCTCTGAATTTTGGATTTCTATACACCGGTCAACTTGTTCGAACACATTGTTAGTCAATTGAATATCCATACATGCTTCGATTAAAATTCCAGGTCCAACGGAAAATCCTGGTGGCGATGGAGTTGTAAACCAATTATCAAAAATTGTTACGTTGGAAGAATCGTACACCCGTATCGAATAGATCCCTCCAATCAGTGAGGGATTTGAGAATGTGTTCCTCTCTATCACACTATTATATACACTTGCAAGAAATAGCTTTGTGTTCGTTATATTTTGGAAAATATTATCTTTGACAACAGGATTGCTGCCAGAAATTTGAACGCCCCCTATTTGGTTAGAAATCAGATTTCTTTCAAACACAATTGTATCAGCAACGAGATTCAAAGGATTGTCATTGTTTTCGAAGATACTGTCGTGAATATAACATGCTCCAGACCACTGGCCATCAATACTGACATACAGGTTAGAGAAACTACAGGAATCCACTTCTAATACAGGGAGGTTTGAAACAAGAATCCCGAAATTGGCCGAAACGAAATCACAATCACGTACTACTATATTATCACTAAGAATGATTGTTAGACCTACGGTAGTATTACTTAGGTAGCCATTCGCAAGAACCAGCTCAGAGCAGTCAGTTACTATAACTGCTCCATAACCGGATAGGTCCACGAATGCATTATGAACGCCAGAGATTAAGGTGTATGGCAATCCATTGACCGTATTCCCCCAAAAGAATCTCCACCAATTCGTTTCATGGCAATTTGCTACTATTCCGGTATTTGTGAATGTATTGTCAAGAATAGAAATATCGATTGAGTCATGGATGTATATAGCCTCATCAATATCAATGAAATCACAATTGCTAACAGTTGTGTTCAAATCATAACTTGTAGAAATTCCTCCTCGGGGTCCTTGAAATGTACAGTAATCAAATGTGATGCTAGCACAAGCATCCTCTTCAGATTGTACTGGATCCCAATCATAAGAAAGTAAAACTCCAGAATTTTCGAAAGTACAATCAATAATTCGTCCATTTGTCACATTGGTCAGATAAATTCCTCTTGCTGAATCTGGGGTGTCAGGAATAAAGGAGCAATCTTCAATTTGAAAATACGCATCGGTATGAGAAATTATAATTGCGCCGGAATCGTAAATCGTAGGAATGAATGTCATTCCTGATAGAAGATACGGATCTGATTCAATACCAGTTCCACTCCATCCGTTGGCTAGAAAATCATCATTACTTGTAATGGTCATAGCCGCAGCAGGATGATATGCAACATCTGGTTGTATGTCCAATGAATTCTCAAAACTATCGTTCGCGTTGTTGTGAGAAACAGTAACATTCTGATTTCCTATCATTCCAATTAACGTAATGACTACTAGAAAAGTAAGTACTACCTTTAGTATTCTCATGCAGATTCCCTCTAACTCCTCATTGCGTTTCAGGCTTGATTAGAAATTGTCCTTTGCTTTCCGCATAGCAAATGGATTGGCTCCTCACAAGCACCCCGAACTACATACTGCCCTAGTACATCTCCCTAATAAAGCTCACGAGAGTGATAAAATTCAGAAGTATGCACACATTCGACCTTCATGACTCCTTATGACGCATCTTCTCTTGTTTTCCCCTGTCACTTTCTGGAATGAAAATGTCCATTATTGATTTTGCAACAGGTTCAACATCTTCAGGATCATAATTTGCCAATACGAGTACCACATAGTCAGTGATACCGAACTTCAGGTACAAAGCATTGAGACCTGGAGCTCCACCTGCTAGTCCCACCGCCCTTGGCTTGGCATTTGGTTTTGCTTCTAATGGAACATAGACTCTTCCACTATGTTCTTTGTCCAAAAGAACCTCATTAGCAATGGCTCTATCAAGTTTGAGTAAATCGTAGACTGTTGATTGACCGCCACCTGCTGAACTTCCGCGGCTTCCAATGATGAAATAATTCGTTCTTCTCTTTGTAGGATGTACTGAACCATCTGGCATGTGTCGTGTGTATCCTGTGGCAAGTCTAGGTGTTATCGAGTCTATCTCGAAATGACCCGTATCAGCCATACCTGCAGGTTCGTAGATATTCTTCTTGACATACTCATAGTAGTTCATTCCGGATACTGCTTCTATGATCTTTCCAAGTACGACATACCCTGCATTACTATACTCCATCTTCTCTCCTGGTTCAAACAAGAGAGGGTCATCAATGAAGCACGGAACGAAGTCATCCAAGGTTCTGAGGTTTCCATTTCCAGCTGTGAATTTTTCATTGAAGTAATCGCCCATCCCCGATGTGAATGAAATGAGATGGCTGATTTTCACCTTGGTAGCAATATCCTTCGGAAATTCGTGTAGATGTTTTCCAACTAGATCATCCAATGTCAATAATCCTTTCTGAAGAAGTTGCAGGATTGCAATCTTTGTGATCACCTTGTTCAGTGATCCGATATTGAATATCGTATCAATTTGGTTGGGCACATCAAAATTCTTGCAAGCATACCCGTATGCACGTTCCAATATCACTTGATTTTCTTTCGCAACAAGTACAACTCCTGAGAACTTGTCCGCCTCAAATAGATCAGTGAAGATTTTCTCGAATTCCTTCTCATTAAATTCCGACATCATTATCAATCCTATTGAATCGAAACGTTTCGATTATATCGAAACAATATGATAACGTCGGACTTATAAATATACTTCCTTGTGTAATTTCTGTAACTAAATGAGATGAGTGACAATGACTCTGTTCGAACTTCTATCTGATCCTGTACGAGCTCGTATCTACATCGAGATTCTTGTGAACAAAGAGATGACTGCACAAGAATTGATGGAAGTCGTAGATATCAGTCGCAGTACCTTATCTCATCACCTAACTAGATTTGTCGAGGAAGAAGTCTTTGATGTGCACGTTCAGAGTACAGGTCGCTCTATCAAACACTATTCTATAAAACCACAACAGAAGAGAGAGGTGATAATCAAAGGGGACGGAGAAACTAAGAGGAGAGAAAAGCTGCTATTCTTAGAATCTGCATCTGCACATCTCCAGGTTATCTCAAATCTGATTCTAGAAAGAGCCAAGGAATTTGATTCAGAATCTTCGAAATCTAAGAAGCGACTTGGTAATGTTACCTTTACTTTTCATTTCATGTCTAAGGCTGAAAGCAAAATCTGGGAAGAGGAATATCAGGCTTTTGAGAAACGGTTTAGGGAACGTATGAAAGAAGTATCATCCAAAACTCCATCTTTTGATTATATTGCTTTTGGGGGACAAGTACCAACTAGGAAATCGATGTAATCTTTGTAATGTTCCTCGCTAAGCTATCCATCTATTCTCCCGACGTGTTCCGAGTGTATTAAAACGAATTTCTGCCATTTTCTAAGATATGAGAGATGGAATATTGATTGAAGATGCAAATGAGTCTGATCGTGAGGCGATTGTGGTTCTACTACAGAACACAAATCTTCCACCGGATGGTATCGAATCTCATCTGAAGAACTTCATTGTCATCAGACATCCCGAAGCTGTTGCTGGACCAGAATTTCTTGTGGGCTCTGCTGGACTTGAGATCTATGGTAAATCCGCTTTGTTGAGGTCTCTAGCAGTACATCCAGATTTCCAAGGAACAGGTTTGGGTACAAGATTGGTTAATCGCATTATAGATGTGGCAAAAGGAAAGGGCATTACGCATCTCTTCCTTCTTACAGATAGTGCAGAGGACTACTTCAAGAAACGTGGGTTTGTTGTAGTCGGTAGAAACCTGGTTCCTGATGATATGAAACAATCGATTGAATTCACAACTCTCTGTACAAGTTCTCCTTCCATGATGCGTGAGATCTAATAACTTCAAAGTAAGAGGGGTGGAAAGGTTGAAGGTCGAAGTGAAGAGTAAGGTTTTCCCTATCCAATGACAGTGGCAATTCTTGGAATGAGAAACTCAAACCCTGAAACTACTATCCTCGAATTGAAGATTTAGGAATTGTAATTTTGAATACGGTCCTATCAGTCAACTCTATATCGATGGCCCATCCATGAGCTTCGACAAGTTTCTTGACGATTGTTAGGCCGAGTCCTCTACCTTGTCCTTTTGTTGTGAACCCTCTCTTGAATATAATGTCTTTGATATCATTTGGAATAACCTCACCATCGTTTATTACTAATAATGTCATTCCAGTTCGAGATATTACTTTCCTCACTTCTATTATTTCTGGATGCCCATGCTCAACAGCGTTGTCAAGCAAGTTTTGGACAATCTGTGCTATTCTTGGTGAATCTCCTTGAATCTTTGGCAGCTCATCCATTTCGAATACTACATTGTCAGGAATTACAGTAGATGCTATCTCTTGAACTACTTGATTGAGATCTACAAGTTCGCTCTTCTCCACGACTAGCCCTGAGTCAGCTAGTTCAGCAGAGGATTGAAGAAGTTCTGATGTTTGTTGCGCCAAGCGATCAATCCTTTCAAGAACTTCATCATTGGGTTCACGTTTTAGTAATGTTATGAGTGTTCGAATACTCATCATTTTGTTTCCAAGATCGTGTGACATTACGTGTGCAAGTTCGCTTAGTTCCTCTTTCTGCCTTCTGAGTAAATTATCTGAAACTTTCCAATCCGTTACATCCTGGAAAATACAAGCTGTTTGTTTGAATTTCCCAGACTCGTCATTTGTGGTTCTTCCACTGAATCTTCCAATTAGTTTAGACCCATCCTTTCTAATCATCTCATATTCAATATTAGATATTTCACCCTTGCTCTTGAATATAGGGAAAGAATCCTCGAAAATTTGCTCAGATTCCTCACTGAGAAACTCTCCAAAGTAGTGGCCAACTACTTCATCTCTTTGATATCCAGTTCCATCAAGCCACGCTGAGTTAATGTCTACCACATAGCCATTTTCATCCAGTGTCTGATATCCTAAAGGCGCATTTTCATATAGAATTCTGAATCTCTTTTCGCCTTCCTCAAGAGCTCTTATTGTTTTCTTTAAGTCTGTAACATCAAGAGAGTATTCAATCATCTGAATGACGTTTCCATCATCACCGAAAATTGGGTGGGCATGAATTTCCACATCTCGGATGTTACCTTCATCGTCATAGTGTTTGTGTTCCACTATGACCGGTTTCTTTGTTCTCTTAACTTCCTCAAGGGGGCAAGGATGCTCACTTTGACTGCATGGTGTTTCGCTCCTGTGCGTAACGTAATGACAAGTTGGGTTCTCTTCGAGGTTACCAATGCGCGCAACTTTATTGGCAAGCTTTATCGTGTAGTCTTTGGCGTCAATCACATAAAACGGGTGAGACAATGATTCCAGAACATTTTCCAGAAAATCAAGTTGCTTCTCAAGAGCCTCTTCAGCCTGTTTCCTTTCACTTATGTCCCTAGCAACGCTCTGAAAATGATGTGGTTGACCTTCGGAATCTGTGACTAGAGCAACATTGATTTCAACTGACATTTCAGTGCCATCCTTCTTCAGGAACGTCCGTTCATATACAGGGAAACTCTCTCCAGCTAGCAACTTGGTCAATTTCTCGTTCGCATCTTCACGGTCTACTGGAGCTATATTTTCTAGTATGGAAATTCCTATAAGTTCCTCGCGATCATATCCTAACATCCGGGCACCTTGTTCA
This sequence comes from Candidatus Thorarchaeota archaeon, assembly GCA_016840385.1. The sequence continues at coordinate 8,499 of JAEOSL010000070.1, forward strand.
TTAACCTCAGTGTGAATACCATCGAGATTTATCAAGAATATAGCATCGTTCGTGCTATCAAACAACGCCTTGTATCTTGCTTCGCTTTTTCTAACCTCTTCCAGAGCATACTTTCGATCAGTTATATCCCTCCCAACTGAAACAATAAACTCGTTGTTATCATCAACCTTCATTAACGAAGCTTCATACTCAAAGGGGATTCGTTTTCCGCTCTTGGTGATTAATCTGATCTCGAGTGTTGCTATGCCTTCTGCCATCACATTCTGAATGGCATCATTGGCTCGTTCAAGGTCATCCCCATCGTAGAAGGAGTCGAGAGCTTTCATCGAAGCGATTTCTTCATCACTATACTCACTAATCTGCTGAAAGGCCTTGTTCCATCTAATGGCTTTCTTAGTTGAAGGCTCAAAGACAAAGAAAGTGTCATGTTGAGAATTCAATGCAGTTTCTGTGAACTCCATCTCGTTCCTCAGTTTTATCTCCGCTTTGTTTCGGTCTGTTATATCAACAGCTGAGGATATTGCTCCACAGATATTCCCATCAACATCCAGCAACGCGACATTACGCCATGCGAGTAATCTCTCCTCACCACTTTTTGTTGTGATAAGATTCTCATATTTTTCTACTTCTGTGATCTTTCCAGACATTGCTTTGGAGTGAACTTCCTGAAGATCTGCTCTTAATCTCGGAGGAATGAAATTGTCAATCCACTTCAAACCGATTATTTCGTCTGCACTATAGCCTAATATCTCACATCCCATGCGGTTAATGTTAGTTACAATTCCTTCATTGTCGATAGTGAGTATCATTGATCCAATGATGTCTAGATATCGCTGCGCCTTTTCTTCTGATTCCTTGAGAATATCCTGCATTCGTTTCCTTTGCGTGATATCCATGAAAACTCCCGCTGCTAATCTTTCTCCATTCTTTTCATAGGTTTGCGTTGACCAGTCAAGCAACCATATCCAGTTGCCATCCTTTGTCTTTATCCTGTATTCAACATTGAACTCTTCATTGGGATCAAAGACTTTGGCATAAACCTGTTTTACTCTCTCAACATCGTCAGGATGAATTCGGTTGAACCACAATTCTTCCCCTGCTTTGTAAATCTCTTCAGGAGTATACCCATATATTTCCTCTACATTTTGACTAATGAATGTAGTTTCCCCTTTTGAGTTAGAAGTCCAAGAAACAACAGGAATATTCTCAACAAGAGATCGATACCTATCCTCGTTCTCTTGGAGCGCTTTTTCAGAAATCCGTCGTTCGATGTATTCACATACATGTTTTGCGAGTGTATCAATCAGGCTTCGTTCCTCCTTTAGAAACGGTCCTTCAAAGTTGTCCGGTCTTTCCTCAGTGTAATATACCTGGATAGCTCCAATCTTTTCTTTGAACACCTTAATGTCAGCGGTTTGTTTCCATTTTGATTGTTTGAAATTCGATGTAGAGTAATCTTCTCCATTTATTTTTATTTTAGCACAGGTCACCTCAGGATACTGCCATGCAGGTGGGATTAGTTTGACTATAGCCTGAATTGCATCACTTGTTGAAATATCTGGGTCTCTCAACACGCTTGTTGTTTGATAAAGACAAGTGAGTTCCTTCATACGCTCACCGAGGTCGTGAGTCGTTTTCTTCAGTAATATTTCAGAATTGATACTCTCAGTAATATCCCGTGAAACACCTACGAGTACATCTTCACCGCTCCATCTCCCTAGTGTAATCCTCGTTTCTACTGGGATGATAGTCCCATCTTTTGCCATCAAAGGTACAGGACAGACTGTAGTCTCTCCCTTTATCATTTCTTTGAGAATATTTGCTGCTTCCTCTCGTCGATCTGGAGGATGCACAATCAGCACGTCTAGACCATGAAGCTCTTCCTCAGAGTATCCGAGAAGATCTCTCACTGAGTGATTAGTTGTGATTATCTTCGTGTCTAGTCCAACTATGAAAACAAGGTCGTCTATTGTTTCAAAAACGGTTTGGAAGTTCTCACGGCTATTAGCGATAGCTTGTTCTGCAACTTTTCTTTCAGTTATATCCAAAAATGAGGTAACCATCCTTCTAGGTATTGTTTGATAAGCATGGACCTCAAAAGCCCCAGAAATCTTGTCATCGTCATAGTTGATTTGTTCAGAACTCCACATTCTTCCATTGAGAGCAACCTCTTTGTACCTTTGAGGAATCTCTGTATTAGCAAGAGGGGGGAATGCTTGTTCGATAGTTTTTCCAATGAATTGACTATTTTCTACTCCAAGCAATTTATCAGCTGCAGGGTTTGCACCCTGGAACACAAGTTCATCATTGGCATTCAACTCATAGATGTGCATTCCCATAGGGGTCGATTCTATGATTTGCTTGTATCTCAACTCGCTGACCCGCAGGTTAGCTTCAATCTGCTTAAGGTCAGTAATATCTCGAATAAGACTCTGATACCCTATAGGTTCATCATTCTCCATGAGTAATGTATTTGTGATGTGATAGTAGAACTCAGAACCATCATGGCGGATTCCCCTTACCTCATGTCCTTGTATTTGAGTTTCTTTATTTTCAAAACCCCTCTGAAATTCGTTTATTAATCTCTCTCTGTCATCTGGATGCATTGATTCGGAAAAGTGAGTTCCGATTGTTTCATCAGGAGTTTTGCCAAAAAGTCGAGCACCTTGGGGACTGCACATTGTGATGATGCCTTCGGAGTCGGTAATGAATAACCCATCCGATAGATTTTCAAAAAGAAGGCGGTATCGCTCCTCACTTCGTTCAAGTGCTTCTTGATTTTGTTTTCTTTCGGTGATGTCAACAACAAGAATTTGATATGCTGGCTCATTATTCAGCGTGATAAGCCTTGGACTAGTACTTAGCCACACCTCATTTCCATCTCCCCCAATAACTTTGAATTCATAATCTAATTCAGGAGCTTCTCCAGATTCCAGTGCAGCAGATATCCTATTGCGTCCTGCTTCACGTTCATCTTCCTCCAGTAAACCAAGAACATCTCGGTAGCTCATAGTTTGAAACTCTTCTTCTGAAAAACTTAGAATTCTCAGTAATGCCGGATTAGTATAAACGATACGGGGAGGACTGCCTTGAAGAACCAAATAACCGTGAGAGCCATCTTCAACAAAAGTCCTAAACTGTTCTTCGCTCTCTCTCAGTCTTTCTTCAGCTTTTCTTCTTTCGGTAACATCTGTAATCGTCGCAATAGTGGAGAGTTTTCCTTCAAACTCGAAGTTCGCAATTTTCAATCTAACCTGCTTAAGACTACCATTCTTATGCAGCACCCTTACGTCATACTCTGATAGTACTTCCTCACCAGCTAGTCTTTTACGATAACGGGCTATGATCCATTCCTGATCCTCGGGTGCTATGAGGTTCAAAAAGGGTGATCCCACAATCTCATCGATTGTATATCCAAGCATCTCTGCTAATATCTCATTGGAGAAAACAATAATGCCTTCCTGAGTAATCTGGATTCCACTCTGTACGTTCTCTAAGAGAGTTCGATATTTGTATTCGCTTTCACTTAGTGAGCTTTCAGCTTCTTTTCGAGCAGTAATATCTTCTGCCATCCCCACGATGAAAGTAATCTCATCATGTTCATCCTTCACCACCGTAACAGTGAGGTGTACCCATATGATATCTCCATCTTCACGAATATACCGCTTCTCCATTTGATATGAACTTCTCTTCCCTTGCAACACTTCCTCAAACAATTGTGCATCAATCAGTACATCATCAGGGTGAGTGATATCCGCGATTGTTATATTTCGGAGTTCATCAATCGTATAGCCTACAAGCTCTTGATATGCAGAGTTGACATCAATGATGTGGTCGTCTCTGCTAACTATCGTCATGCCGATTCTAGCATCTTCAAAGACACTCCTGAATCTTACTTCACTTGTTCTGAGATCCTCCTCTGCTTGCCTTTGCGTGGTAATGTCCTCAATAACTCCTATGGTAAATTCCGGGTTTCCACTACTGTCCCGTACTATTGAAACTGTTAAACGCCCCCAGATTCTCCCACCATCCTTACAGATATAGCACTTAATCATATTGTAGCTATCTCGTTTGCCCTCAATCAATTCTCTACTCAGCAGCTTTTCAGTTTCTAGATCATCTGGAATAGTGATATCAAACACATTGATTCCAACAAGTTGTCCATTGCTGTAACCGAGCATCTCCTCTGTTTTTTTGTTCGCTTCCAGAATCTCGCCAGACATCTTCACCCTTGCAACACCTACAGCGGAGTGTTCAAACATCGCTCTGAACCTGGCTTCACTCTCTTGCAGCTTCCTACGCATTCCTATTTGTTCAGTAATATCCTCAACCATGCCAATGACGAACTCTGGTTTTCCCTCAACATCTCTTTTAATTGAAACATTCAGTCGTCCCCAAACAATCTGTTCATTCTTATGGAAGAAGCGCTTCTCAATTGTGTATGTATCCCTCGTGCCATTGAATAATTCTTGATTCAGTTTCGATTCAACTTTCCAATCATCTGGGTGTGTAATTGATTCTACTTTTTTCAGTGTGAGTTCTTCAATTGTGTACCCTAGCATGTTCTCTAGCGCTTTGTTTACTCTAATTAGCTCACCTTCGATGCCTGCATGCGAAGCACCGATTGGCGCATGGTCAAATATGAGTCTGAACTTAGCTTCACTAGCCAGATGCTCTTCTTCCGCTATCTTCTTCTCAGTGATATCAGGTCCCGCGCTTAGAATCCCGACGACTTGACCTTCATACCCTCTAACAACTACATCAGACCATTGAATCCAACGGACGTTACCTGAAACTTCAATGACTGGACCTTCATCAGTTTTCGATGGCTCAACCTGCCCTGACATTATCCCTAGCATATAATTACGTATCCTTTCCTGCTCCTGCTCAGGAATAAAAGTTTCAATCCAATTCTTACCTAGAATCTCTTCTTCTGCTAATCCAAGTATTGTGCAGCCTGTGTCATTAATCATGGTGATATCTAGGTTTGTATTCGTAGCTAGAATCATAGTACCTGCGAGATTGAGGTATGTTTTTGCACGGTCTCTCTCTGCATTGAGGAGTATCTCGGTTTTCTTTCGTTCTGTGATGTCTTCAACCATGCCAATCGTATACTGTGGAGTTCCGTTAGCATCTCTGATTAAGGATACTGTCAATCTGCCCAGAACAATTTCGCCATCCTTTCGAATGTATCGTTTCTCAATCTGATATCTCGTTTCTTCTGCTTCCAGCATGTTTTGTAATGCTATGCTATCTTTCTCAATATCCTCCGGATGAGTGAAATGAGATGTATTCATTTCCAAGAGTTCTTCGATATCATAGCCAAGAAATTCTTGTAGTGCTACGTTGGCTTCAACAATTTCTCCATCCATCAAAACAAGAGCCATTCCGATCCCAGCTTGTTCGAAATTGGCTCGTAGCCGCGACTCGCTCTTCTTGAGTGCACTCTGTGCCACCTTTGTTTCAGTCAGATCTTCAACCATTCCTATTACGTAATCTTGTGTTCCGTCTAGATCTCGGATGAGTGATACTGTTGTTTTACCCCAGACAATTTCTCCGTCCTTTCTGATATATCGTTTCTCTAACTTGTAGTTCTCCTTATCACTGGCTACCAAATCTTGAAGAGCTGCTTGGTCCATTCCTCTGTCATCTGGGTGTGTAATATCGGAAATTGTCAATCCCTTAATTTCATTCGCATCATACCCAAGAAGGTTCAATAGAGCTGAGTTAGCTTCACGAATGTGACCATTCATCACGAGTGCTATTCCAATTCCGGCATCATTAAAGATGGCTCGGAATTGTGATTCGCTCTCCTTTACCGTCTTTTCAGCCTCAAGACTTTCAGAAATATCCTTTGCAATATGAACAACTCCTACTTGTTCTCCTTGGTCATCTTGAATTGGAGACGTTGTCACTAAGAAGGGTTTACCCATACACGGGTCAGTAATTTTTGCAGTAGCTGGTATTCCAGTTTTGATTGTTTCTAGGTGTGGACATCCTGAAAATGGTTCGGATGAGCGATGCATTAATTCATAACATTTCTTTCCAATCAGCTCTTCTGAGGGGATTCCAAGAAAGTCTGACATGGTCTTATTTGCCTTGATTATCTCAAATTCGTTATTCAAGACAGTAACTATATCTGGTATTGAATCAAAGGTATTTCTCCAAGCTCTCTCTGCGTTTCTTAGGTCAAGCTCTGCCTGCTTTCTCTTGGATATCTCAGCAACGGTTACAACAATACTCTCTTTGTCTTCGTGCAAATCCAGATCTGCAGTGTACCATCTCCTCTCTCCATTTGTCTTCAGTTCATAATCAAAACTCTGCCTTTCGCCAGATGCTCTGACTTCTTGTACCAATTTGATATATGTGCCTGCGATTGATGGTGGGAATATTTCGGATATGTGTTTTCCAATGAATTTCTCCGGAGGTTCAAATAGCTCCTCTCTAGAAATCGAATGGTATTGAGAAAATCTATTTTCTGAATCCACAACAAAGATCAAGTCGTTAAGTGATTGCACAAGTGTCCGTAATCGTTGTTCACTATCATGGAGGGCTTCCTCCGTCCTTTTATTTCTTACAACCTTTTTAATATGATATCCAATCTCAGTGAATAATCCTTCGAGGTCATCACTTTTTTCTATATAATAATCAGCACCAAGATTCAATGCCTTAATGGCAATCTCCTCACGGCTATGTCCGGTGAAAATAATGAAAGGGATATCTATACCTTCATCCCTCACCCATTCAAGAATCTCTAGTCCATTCATCTGATCCGGTCCAAGATGGAAATCACATATAACTGCATCAAGATTACCTTCATCCAGAAATTGAACAGCTGCTTGAGCAGTTGTTGCTCTTACTAATTCCAGCTCTTCTTCTTGAACGCGTAAGAGTTGCTCAGCTATAAAGAGGAGGTCTTCATCATCATCGACGACCAGAATACGGAGTTTCATTTAATTTTCCCCAGAACAATTTGATATAACACGTGAATTTATGTTGTTGTTTGGTTATTCACGTCTTTACCTTTAGCCATTGTGAATTAATCTCAATAATTTTGATTAATTTCGAATTTACTATAATATAATAAAATTTAAATGTATTGATGTATTAGTATAATAATGCACATTGGATTTACAATAGTGCAATTTAGAAAGAAGGTAAGACAATTGACAGACCGTGACTCGCATACATACCTTAAACTTGTAAAAATCTCCAAAAGACACATCCAATGGATAGGATTGTCTGAAGCAGCACATGACATACTGGCGTTTCTACTTGTCGAAAGTTATTGGACTGGAGGATCTCTATCCCCTGAAGAATTATCTTCTCTCGCAGGTTACTCAAGAGGGAGCATCAGTGTCGCCATATCCCAGTTGAGATCATTAGGTTTTATCGAGAGCCGAATCGACACCGGACAAAGTGGTCGTGGCCGTAGACCTACTCTGTATGCAACTACTGAAGGTCTGTCAGGATTGATTCTTTTTGGAATACGAAGATTGACTCTAGAGTTAGAGGGCTTTCTAGGGGAGTTAGAAGCTATGAAGGTATCACTAGGGGACAATGAAACTAAAGCTCGTTCAGCTTTGGATACTTTGAAATCTGAGGTTAATATGAATTTGACCCAACTGAGAATAGATGCTAGAAAGATGCTTTCTTCTAAAGCTACTCGTGTATTACAGGCTGAAACAGACAAAAAGAAGTAATTCTATATCTTTTAGATATATCAGAAAGATATATATATATTATTATTATTATAATTATTCGGCCATGTAGCCACGGATCAACTGTGGCAGAAAGGCAGCGGCCTTGAGATAACAGAAATGGATTACAAACAACTGTTAGACACAAGCAACGCACTGATAGTAGCTGTTGCAAAATCCATGTTGAATATGGGTTTGGAAATCCCGCTTATCTGGACTCAGATGTCTGAAGCTTTTGGTGATGAAGCTAAAAGCATGTTAGATAATCTGAACCTAGACGTTCAGGGTAGCGATGTAAAGTCAATTGTTGAGTCATATGCTGGTGAGCTACAGAAGCTTGGTGCATGCCAAATGACAGAAGTTGTCAGTGTAACTGACTCTGAAATTCAGCTCAACCTTGGTGATTGTATTTTCTCTTCTGCAACAGCAGTACTGCGTGCAGGAGATCCTGAACTCATTCCACCTTGTGCATTGACTGCAATACTTGCCAGTATAGTCAAGGCGACTACTGGAAAGAACTCAATGATCGAGCGTTGTACATGGAAACCAGAGGTTAACGCTTGCCACTTCACAATCTCATTGGAGTGATATGAATGTCAAAACTTTCAGATTGTGTACATGCCGGAGACGATAATGCTCAAGGCATGGTCTGGTGCAATAAGAAGAACATCTATGCTTCTGCGAAGGAGAAGGATACGTGTGAATTCTATGAAAAGAAATAGAAGGGTGATATAAAAATGAGTGCAAAAATAAAGAAACTTGAGGAATGCCTCAAGAAATTGGAAGCCGATAGTGAAGTCGATGGATGCGCTTTGGTGAGCGATAGAGGCCAGCTTATGGCAGCAGCTCTCCACAAGGGCGTTGATGAAAAGGCAATTGCTGCCATGGCAGCAGCTTTGGTATCCATCGGTGGGCGTGTTGGTACAGCTTTGAAATCCGGTGCTCCAAAGAACATCGTGATTGAAGGTCTGGAAAAAACTGTGATAGTCCGTAATCTCAATAGGGCTTCACTGATTGCAACCGCGCCTAAGGATGCGAAGATCGGTCTAATCGACTTTGAGATGGACAACGCGTTGGGTGACATAACGTCAATCCTGTAGGATTGGCCTATGGCATTACGACGCTTGTCCTTTCAATATTTTTAAGAAGGTGAATCAAGGAGGTTTACTCTTGTCCATACGAAAACTAAAAGCATATGATTACAAAGTCTATATTACAGGTCCTTTCCAAGCTGGAAAGACGACTCTCATCCATTCTCTCGACCCTAATGCAATATCGATTGAACGAGATATGAAAGAGGAATATCGGGGAGAAAAGAGTACGACAACAACCGGGTTTGACCTGGGTCGTGTTATGTGGGTCCGAAAAGAGCTTGATCATAAGGGACTCGCTATTCCCAAGAAGGAATACGAGCTTGAAGCAGCAGAATACGAAGGTTGGATTGCCAAGGAGATCGAACTCCGGGGCGTACCAGGCCAACTGCATTTCAAATTCGTAAGGGATACAATGAGATCCAATAGTGATGGTATCTTGATGAT
>JAEOSL010000071.1 GCA_016840385.1 Candidatus Thorarchaeota archaeon
ATAGATATGCTCGACCACCTGCAGTACGTGCGACAACATATGCACCAAAGGTCTTTCGAAATGAATCAAATGCAAGAATGGTTTCGATGGGATCTTCTAAGCCTTCTTTTCGTGTACGAAGCATGGCGGCTAATTCAAGTGCTTCATGATAGGGTCTCTTCAGGAACTTAGGCCAATGGGCTTGTTCAGGGTCCACATTCACGGCAGCAACTCTGACGTGAGCCTTTCGAAGCATTCTAGATGTTCTAATGAGATCCTGAATGGGAGTAAATTCATGATGCCCGGGACCAGTTGACTGGGCTAAGGGAATGTTCGGTGAAAAGTCTGACACGATGATTACGAGTGGTTCGATATCAACATTCCTCATTCGCTCCCTTTGGATAGTTTCCATCGCTTTTCTGAGTGCTTCAGCCAATGGGGTTAATCCAGAAATTTTCAGCCTACCAAGAGCTCGGTAGATTTTATTCCAGTTTGTTGTCGGGGCTTGGACCTCCACAGCTCCACTATCTTTGAATGCCACAATTCCTGTTCTATCCTTGGATCCTCTAGTTTCATTCTCAATACGTTCAAGGAACTGACGTACTTCATTCATGCTTCCTTTCATCGATAAACTAACGTCGATTACAAGAATAATTGTGAGTGGAGTCTTCCCTGTAAATACACTCTCACGAATATCATCCCTCGTTATTCTAATTGGAAATTTACCAGCTCTCCCAATTCTAGCCACAGCTGCCATGACTGTTGATGGAAGATGAATATTTCCAATCTCTTTTACTGGAATTCTTGATCGAACAGGACGTCCGTGTTTTTGAGTATCAGCGGATTTGAGAGATCCCATTGCCCTCGAACTCACCCTCTTCTTTATCCAGCCACCAGATGTAACTCTAGAACGAATCATAGCACGTTCCCGAAGTTTCTCAACATCAAAGAGCTGCTCACCAGTGTCAATATCTGGCATCTTCACAAAGAATCCATCGTCAAGGCCAACGGGACTATAACGAAGCTCAGACTTCGGACCAGTTACCAAAGTTTTTTTCTGTTCTGTGTATGGGCGTGTTGCAAGACCCCATTCGTCACCTTCCTCAGGAATTCCTTCCCCAGGTTCTACTGTGTCGATACCTGCAGCAGGCCCTCCAGATCTTCGAGTCATTACTTCAAGCCATTTACCGATGAGTCTGATTATCAATGGGACATAGACTATAGTATCAATAATGATTACAAGAGGAGAAGGAAATTGCAATATCCAGTAACCGAATATCCAGTTTATGGGGCTAACGAAAATCCACAAAAAATACGTGAAGACAACAACCATCATGACTGCACACATGGTTCCTTTGATGGGGTCACCATGTGGGTTTCTTACTCCTTGAGCTTTTTTTTTTGACCTTCTTGTCTACCATATTGAGCGAATTTTTGCCCACGACCAAATCGACCACCACTTTTCCGGACGCCCTTCTCACCAGATTCATCATCTGATTTATCTGGGGGAACTTCTGTGGGTGACTTGCGTTTTTCTTTCTTCTTTGTAACTTCTACAGCTCTTGTTATGGCACGGTCAATATCATCAGATGATGGTGGTTCTAAAAGACCTCCTCGTCGGGTTCGATGGCTGAGAGTAAGCTGAGATGCTAGTTTCATGTCTTCCAAGCCCACCTCTTTTCGACCTTCTTTGGCTGCATGAGTGATTGCAGTCTTACTGATTACAATGTCAGGTCGGACACCATCAACTTCCAGAGCATCACAAGCCATAGCAATAGCTCGTAGATTTTCTTCAGGAAGAATGACATCATTGAGGATTATCTTTGCCTGAGAAATCTGGTCTCGTAATTTTTGTTGTTCTTCATCCCAACCGACTCTGAACTCATCGGGATTATCCTCAAATTCAAGATTACGTCGTACGAGTTCCATTCGGTCGTCAATCGAGTGGTGGGAACCAGCAGCAACGTGTAGTGCGAATCTATCAAGTAGCTGAGGTCTCAACTCACCCTCTTCAGGATTCATTGTACCAATTAGTACAAAATCAGAAGGATGTGAAACTGATATTCCTTCACGTTCAATCGAGTTGATTTTAGTTGCAGCTGCATCAAGCAGATCATCAACCAAGTGATCGGGTAATAGATTCACTTCATCGACATACAATACATTTTGATGAGCTTCTGCAAGAATTCCAGGTCTCAATGCCTGTATACCATCCTGCAATACTTGTTCAATATCTAGAGCTCCGATTAAACGGTCTTCTGTTGTCGAGAGGGGTAGGTTGACAACTCGCATCTTCCTCGTCTTGGATTTGAGCTTCTCACCTTTGGCAACCTTTGCACTGCAATCATCACAGAGAAAATCTACTGCATCAGGATTGCATCCAAAACGACAGCCATCAACAGCTTCCACATCGGGAAGAAGATCAGCTAGTGCTCTGACCACTGTCGTTTTACCAGTACCTTTCGGACCGGAAATGAGAACTCCACCAATCTGTGGATTGATGCCATTTAGAATTAGGGCTAGCTTTAGCTTATCAAGACCAACAACAGCCGTGAACGGCATAGTCGTACGTTTCAGCCCGCCCAAGTTATCTCAACCTATATTCGCATGGGAATCAAATGTCCGGTGATAAATAAGGATGTGCATTCAATCAATCCTACACGCTTGAGACCCATCCTTACAATTGTGAGTGAACTGTAAGAGACTCCTGTGTTTCACCTTTCTCACGACTGCTGTCACCAACATCCGATAGACCTGAGTCTTTCAGAGTGTCGCAAGCTTTGCCCCTCTTCACTGGAACATCGTTCCTCCGATGGGACCTGGCTTCTGTCCGCTGCGTTAGCTCACACTCACCCGCTTCATGCCCCTCGAGAACTGCAGCAGATCTATCATCCCCTCCAAGTCCACCAACCGACCATCCTGCTCTGCTTGCACCTGGATTTCCGCTTCTGCTGTATTCAGCATCACACTAACTCTCAGGGGTTGCACTTCTATCACCACTGTCATGTGTGGTTCGTGTCGGAATTCAAGACTCGTCTATTAGCAGGTCTGTTCAGTTATTAACAGAAATAGCATGTTTGGAGTAGAGTAACCCCAAGTTTTTCATCTGTGTATTCTAGAACATACGTAAAATAGGCGCGTAAGTGTAATCATAAACTGCGAAGGTTTAAACATCTCCTTTGAAGAGGTTGATGAGGATATTATTGGAGAATATAGCAAACTACATGCTTATGTATAAGTGACCTGCATTAATTGTAGTGAAAGTTAGAGGTGCACTCGTTGATTTCTCACATATCACATCTTGAATGTCCTCAATGTAGAAGGAAACATTCTTCGGATACCATCAATGCATTTTGCGTTTGTGGAAGTCCGTTATACGCAGTTTATGATATGGAAGGAGTAAGAGAGGAAATAGTCGGTGGTGATTTTCCCACAAACATGAATTCTATGTGGAGATACTCACAGGTGCTACCCGTGAAGTCACCATCATACATCATAAGTCTTGGAGAAGGATGGACACCTCTACTATTATCGCGACACCTAGGGAAACATCTCGGTCTCAGAATGTTACGAATCAAGGATGAGGCCCAAAATCCGACTGGTAGTTTCAAAGATAGAGGTCTTTGCGTAGCGGTTTCTAAGAATCTAGAACTTGGTGCAACAAGCTTCGGACTTCCTTCAGCAGGTAATGCAGCGGTTTCCACTAGTGCATATAGTGCAGCTGCAGGCGTTCCATCACATATCTTCATGCCTGATGATACTCCTGAACCCTTCTTTGAATCGTGCAAGCTCTTTGGTGCAGAAATGGTTCGTGTAAGTGGAAATATCTCTGATGCAGGTAAGGAAATGAAAAGCCGAAATGGAGACTGGATGGATCTATCCACAACAAAGGAACCATACCGTGTAGAAGGAAAGAAGACTCTGGGATTCGAGATTTCTGAACAGATGAGCTGGGGAGTTCCTGATGCAATCATTTGCCCGACAGGTGGTGGAACTGCCATCATAGGTATATGGAAAGCATTCGAAGAACTGGAAGCTTTGGGGCTTATTGGAAGTGAACGACCACGTATGTACGCGGCTCAAAGTGGTGGGTGTGCACCAATTGTCAGAGCTGTTGAGAAAGGTATGGATAATCTTGAGCCTTGGGTGAATGGGGAAACAATGGCACTTGGTCTTCGTGTCCCAAGTCCGTTTGCTGGAAGATTGATACTGAATGCCATCCGAAGTTCTGGAGGAGGAGCTGTCGCAGTAGCCGATCAAGACATCGAACCAATCCGCCGTATGACCGGCAAGTTAGAGGGGCTTGATATTTGTCCAGAAAGTGCTGTTGGAATTGCAGGACTTCGAAACCTGGTTGATGCAGGTACAATCGATTATGATGAGGAAGTAGTTCTACTGAATACAGGCGGAGGAGAAAGGTACACTAACATTAGCTAAATGTTACTTTGAAAACCAGCACTATTAATAATCAGAAGAAAGTACATCCCTAACTTGAATACTCATGGGAGAAGTACACGAAGAACACTCTACTGATAACTCAGAACATTATCACAGTGTCAGAGAATCTCTAATGGCAAGTAAGAAAGAGTTTGCTTTCTTCCTAGGTCTTATTGTTGTGTATTTCTACTTCAGATTTTCCGGAATAGAACCAACTCTTGTTATTGTGTTAGGCATTATTGTTGGAATTTGGCTTGCGTTCAGACCTTCAGAATGGGCTGTCGAAGGAATGGAAAGCGGGGCAGGACATTTAGGTTTTACAGTATACGTTGCTGGAATGCTTTCGAGTCTAGCAAGCAACATGCCTGAAGCAGTGATAAGCGGATTTGCTGCTTACAATGGATGGATCACAAATAATCAAGATTTGCAGGACATTGCGGTACTATCAATTCTCATTGCTGCAGGTTTCAATATGCTACTTCTAGGAATTACTATTGTTATTGCCACTAGAGGAAAACCTGACATGGATGTTCCTGAAGAGGCTATCAAGAAAGATTCAGTCTTAATACGCTGGGCTATTGTCGCGTTAGTAGCTATGTTTGCACTCGGTGTAATGGATATGATTGCAGCAGTTGGCATACCCGGTGTTGAAGTTCCTCGATTCCCACCAGAGGCGGCATTCGTTCTTTTCGTATCATACATAATCTATGCAGGAGCGCTAACCACTGGTGATGTTGTTGAATCCTCAGAGCTCGCAAAAGCTAGTCACTCAAAGAGAACTGCAGTCATTCTAGCAATAATGGGATTCATTGGTATATTCTTTGCAGGTGAGATTCTAACCAGCTCAGTCGAGATGCTTCTTCATGATTATTCTGCTCAGATTGGTCTCTTTGGAAATCATATTGCTATTGCTGCTCTAATCCTTGGAGCTGCAGGTGCACTTCCAGAACATGGAATCGCACTTATCGCTGCTACAAAGGGAAAGGTAGGACTTGCAGTTGGAAATCTCATTGGAGGAGTTCTACAGATTATTCTCCTTGTTATGGGAGGTATTGGAATGTTCATCCCTATCCCAATGGATAGGTATGTGCTGTTTCAAATCGTTGTGATTGCAGGAAGCCTTTGGTTCCTAAAACGAGCAATAACGGATGACCATAAGTTGGACTTCTTCGAAGGAGCAATGATCATATTGCTTCAAGCGTACGTCTTTGTACTCCTCATCTTCGGAACCCCGATATGACATGAGGAAGAATTGCTCGGAGATCATTCTCCCGTATAACAATTTGAGCTGTATCAGCTACTTCTTGGTCTTCAGGATTGAAGGCAATAGAGAGACCCACGATCGATAGGACACTCATATCATTACGACCATCACCAACGAAAGCAGTTTCTTCTAGGGTCACATCAAAATGGTCAAGGATAGTATGGATGTACTTTGCCTTCTCAGCCCAACCGATTAAATTCTCTACAGTCCCAGTAAGAACGTCATCCTTGATACCGAGTTTATTTGTCAAAACATACTCAATCCCTGCTCTTCGAGCGATATCATCAGCCATGATATCAAGACCGCCAGAAAGAATAGCAGTCTTAATCCCATGATCATTAAGGGTAGCAATTGTTTCGGGAACGCCATCAACTAATTTTGTTGCAGATACAATCTCCATTACTTTGGAGACAGGTTCTCCAGTCCATAAAGCCGCGTCATAATCTGCCCACTGTTCGTAGTTTATCTCTCCTGCAAAATACTGATCGAAATAGAGCTTACCTTCTTTGGTTGTACCAAATAATTCGTGGAGTCTCCACCAAACACTGCTATGCTGAGTTAGGGTTCCATCAACGTCAAAGACAACTAGTCTAACATCCATTATTTATCGCACCTGTTGAAAAGAAGAATCTTGGTACCTCAGCCTTCGGCTTCTCTTTCGCGTTCTTCTTTGGCTTCCTTCTCAAGGTCAGCCAATAGGTCATCTATACGTTTCTCTCCGGCCTTTTCAGCTGATCCTTCAGCAGGTTTAGTGCGGCTCCCTTCAACTTCAAGAGGCGGGAGTACACCTTCCTTCTCCAGAAGAATCTCAGCTTCCATTGCATCGAGTTGACGATCTACACGTTCGTCGGACTCAATGGTGGAATCTGCACCAGTCAAGTCTTCTGACAGTAATTCACCAGCGATTGAGATGTGTTCGAATGACTCAGATAATTTGTCCAGCTGCATCTGAATTTCTTCAGGACGGAGCATAGATCGTGCTTCAGTCAATGCATCGTTTGCAATAGTGAAAGCACGCAAGACATCAGCTTGAGTCTTTGCTTCTTCTAAATTCAAAAGAGCAGTTTCAAGTGTTAGGAATTGTTGTTTATATCTACCTTTTCGATTCTCTAAATCTACAACTATACTCAGATGAGACCTAGCCATGGTCCGGCTGCCTTTAGACATTGCTTCCTTAGCTGCTTTTTGCTCCTCGACCATTCTAGTCTCGAGTCTTCGTACTCGCAGGGTCAATGCATTCATTGTACCCTTCATCTCGAGGATGCCACGTTCGGTATCGACTTTCTTCTTGCCGCTTAGGAAGCCCATTGCAACCACCATATAGTGCTTAACACTTCTATGTCATTTTTGAACCATTTAAGGTATTGTCTAACCGTGTTGTTACGATTTTGAACAGTAAAAATCATGGATAGATGAAATGTCAAACCACACAAGTGATATAGAGAATACTGAATATTCGATGCAGTGGCATATTATGACCGCACTAAGGACTCTCAAAGAAGCAGTAAAAGCTGCGAAAACCTGCATACTTGATAATCTTGACCAAGCAGCTGAGCTTACAGGTGAAGTCAATCCGTATGGTGACAAAACCCTGTTGCTCGATGTCAAGGCAGAAGATGAGATAATCGAAGTGCTTCATAGTTCGGATATTGCTTTCGATATTCTTTCTGAGGAGAAAGGATTACTCAAGACAGCCAGGAAACCGGAATACCTCGCACTCGTTGATCCTATTGATGGGTCAGCAAATCTGAAGAGAGGAATTCCACTTGTGTCACTAGGAATTGCCATTGTCCCCTATAGTGATACTATGTCCTCTGATGATGCAGAAATCAGTATCATTGATTCAGTATTTACTGATGAAACATACATTGCAGTCAAAGGAAAAGGAGTTACAAGAAACGGGAAGAAGGTGAAGGTTGCAGATTCTATTGCGTTAGAGAATGCGATTATCTCTTATGATACCAAGAGAACCTTTGATCCATCTTTCGTTGAGAGTTCAGTAAGGACCATAAAATCAGTCCATGATACTCGGAGAACAGCAAGCAACCTTCTTGACCTATGCTGGACTGCTGCGGGTTTTCTTGATGGGATGGTTGACGTGAGAAATCTACTTCCAATAATTCACCTCTGTGGAACCCACATGGTGTTCGAAGCAGGGGGATATGTTATTGGTCTTGATGGGAAGAGGTTTGTGAGTTCTCTAGAACCAGATGTCATGATGAATTTTGTAGCTGCATCAAATGAAGAATTAGCAAGACAAATTCTCCATGCATTCCAAGGATAGTCATTCTGAATCATAGTTCATATCCCATGCTTTATTAGAAATCATCAAACGCGTTTTCCTCGATAACTATGGCTAAGTCTATGGTACCTCCTGAAATTACTGAAAACATGAAAGGAATAAAACACAAGATTGTGGTCCTTTCAGGTAAGGGAGGGGTAGGTAAAACAACAGTGGCAACTAATCTGGCAATGTCATTTGCCATGAGAGGGAAATCCGCGGGAATTCTCGATGTAGACATCTATGGTCCCAATGTTCCAAAGCTACTGGGTCTTGAGGGACAACATCCAACGGTTGTGGATGAAACTCTTGAGCCAGTACGTGGCCCACTCGATACTAAAGTTATGAGTATGGGATTTCTTCTAAGGAAAGATGATGATGCTGTAGCTTGGAGAGGTCCTCTCGTTGGGAAGGCTATCAGCCAATTTCTTTCTGATGTTAAATGGGGAGAACTTGAGGTCCTTGTTGTAGATTTACCACCCGGAACTGGTGACGAGATTCTCAGTGTCCTTCAATTGATTCCAAATATAGATGGTGTTGTCATAGTTTCCACCCCACAAGAAGTGGCAGTCCTAGATGCTAGAAGAGCAATTCAACTTGTAGAAAAGATGGGAGTGCCAGTTCTTGGAATTGTTGAGAATATGTCAGAATTCGTTTGTCCAAAATGTGGAGAATCTTACAAGATATTCGGAGAAGGTGCAGCTAAGAAAGCATCTGAAGAATATAATATCGAACATCTGGGAACTCTACCTCTGGATCCACGTGTTATCACTTTGAGTGATGAAGGAACACCTTTTGTAATCGAAGAACCAGACTCCAAGGTAGCTAGTGCTTTCTCAGAACTTGTTGATAAGCTAGCAGACAAAGTAGGTCTAGCTTAGCGTTTCTTCTGACAAAATAAAATGAGAATTGAGTGGAGAAGGAACTAGTCCTCTTCACTCTCTTCCTCTATTGATTTTTCAATCTCATCGAGATCAGGTTCTTCCTCTTCTTCTTGGTCTTCAAGCGGAATATCCTCAGCAGTTTCTTCAACAATTTCCTCAGTTTCGGTTTCATCAACTGCTTCGTCAGATTCTTCTTCTTCCTCATCATCGTCCTCGTCGGAGTCATCCTCTTTAGCAACGGATGTGTCACCAGGTTTGAGTTTGATGATATACAGATAACCAATAGTTAAGCTCACGAGCCCAAGAAGTAATGTTACCCAAAGGGTACCATCAATACCCCACCAATTCGCAGGATTGATCGTCAATTCAGTACGTGGAACATCGAAGAATACATGCTGGAACCACATAGGAATGGTGAATGCCAACGGTATGCATATAGTCACCAGCAGAATGATGGATATGATAATCTCTGCTGTGTAATTCAATATTCGTTTAAGAGTGCTATCAACTGCTTTCTTTGCCATTGACACGGTATCTCGCCTTGGCTTGGCACACTTTGCAACTCCATTAAAACCTTCTGGATGAAAAACGATTGTACAACAAAACTCTGTGAAGACTTGAATGACGCTCAATCAAAGTGGATAATCACTTCATTGATGTTATTGAAGAAGAAGGAGGAGAGAGGGGGGTCCAATAAAGAGAGGGGAGGGAGTGACAGATTCATGATGGTCGCGTTTGGACCCCCAGTCTAATTAATAATAGGATATAATAACATATAAGCATTGCTGATATCTACGCCGAGAATTATAGCTCAATATTATTTATGAGAAAACTTATCGGTAGAAAATACAATAGTCGGAAGTTACAAACAGGCAAATTCCAGCGGGCGGTTACTGTGAATGACGCATTGAAATCAAATTGGGAGAACAAAGTAGTTGTAATCCTATTTGCTATAATAGCCCTTGGATTCTTAGTTTCAGGAGTGTCGGGATCCGCCTGGCAAATCCTCACCTTGACTGATTTCAACTTCTACTTGGTTATCCTCTCAATCGTGTTAGCTGTAACAGCAGGAGCTCTCCTGACTTATTCATTCGTATCATTCTTTCAGAGTCGCGAAGTTAAGCATCTTATGCTACTTGTGATGAGCGTGAATATTGTAATCTGGATAATCCTGTTTCTCCTCTCACACCCATCATCTATAGATTGGTCTATTAACTTCGCGAATAGAGACCGTAACCGCACACTAGCTATGGCATTGGTTTTGATCGTTATCCCTACAATTATTCTTGGTTCATTTACAGGTGAAATGAAACCATCAAGACCCAGTGTGTTCCTCCTAATCCTCTGGGGAGCAATCATTCTACCGATTCTGAGTTTGTTCCTGTTTTTCAGCCCCGATCCTCTATTCATTATGGTCACATCGGGAGGAATACAAGGATTAACTCCAATAGGAGCAGCGGATTAACTCCAATAGGAGCAGATAATCACACTCCCCTGGTTAATTCAGAAATGTCGAAAGACCAGAAATTCAACTGATCTTTCTTTGATGTTAGCTTTAACGCTCTGGATTATAGGAACTCTCTTTATTATCATTCTCTGGGACCCACTTCAGAGTGCAGAGTTGCTATGGATTAGCTCAATAATTGCAGGATTCTTACTTATTGGAATATCCCAATTTATGAATGCAATAATTCACCCACATAGATTTCTTGAACAAAAGGTGCAACAGAGAACAAGAGAATTAAATCGGTCAATAAGTGAAAGTGAATTTTACCTCAAGATGTGGACTCATAAAATGGGAAATCTATTACAGGGAATGGTCACATATCTCGATATTCTGGAACATGCAGCTCAGCATAGTGAAGAAGATGCAGATACGAGAACAGCTGCAAGAAATCTTAGTCGAGAAGCAACATTTGTCAATCATCAAGTAAGTCAACTCACTAGAATCAAAGAAAGTTTGTATGAATCATTATGGCCAGTGAATATTGTTCATGTTCTTGAAGAGGCAATAGAATCAGCTGGAGAAATAATCGGAGAAGATAATTTCAGTGTCCAATTTACTAAAACAAAGAGTTTCTCTATTACAGCTGATGGTTTTCTCCCACTAGTTTTCCAGAGTTTATTCATTTTTCATATCAAGAAAGGAATCAACGACGGTAATCAATTCAAAATAACAATGAGTTCTGAAGATGACTCCCACATCATTACTATCAATTCACGGGGAAAAGAAATACCCGGCGAGTTTATTGAATTCATGGAAGGAGATCAGAATGTCGAACAGATTGCCCTTGATTTAAACCTCTTCACTATGAAACTATTAATGACCAGATACAATGCTCGAATTCTATGTACACGAAATGAAGAAATTTTTGAGAATTCCTGTTCACTCATTTTCCCAAGTTGAAGATAGAACAAAGAAGTAAGAGAGAAGAGAGGGGGTCCGAAGAGAACATGGAAGGAAAGAGAGAAACATTGTTTCTGAGAGAGAAGGACCCCCTGGCCCTTACGAGATAATAGTATTGAATATATTTAAGCGAATGTATGATTGCGGATAATTATACTACAAAATTAGCCTAAAAATTGACATTTCTATCATCATTATGTCTGCTTACACTTATACTGTTTCACGTATTGTGCAACTCTACAATGAATCATAACAATGAAGAAATTAGATATGCAACTAAAAACGAGCGAGGAGAATATTTACCACCCTTTCCAGTTGACCCCATATCTCTCACTGAACAAACACGACGTACTGTATGCAAAACATCTGATGGAGTACCTTTACGAAAATATACAAGATTCTATGCAGTAGGAGTGTATGGCGGAATCGCTACAGCCTACTCAGTTGGCTGTAACTATCGCTGCACATTTTGCTGGGTTGATTGGAGTCGAGACTGGCCAGAGAAGTATGGCGAGTTCTATTCTCCATCTGACGTGTATCAAAAACTCAGACAAATCATGAAAGTCCAGGATATTCGCAGAGCACGAATCAGTGGTGCAGAACCTACACTATGTCCCTCACATCTCTTGGGTGTGCTCGAACTTGTACACAGAGACCGCGAGGATTTCGATCTATTCGTCATCGAATCGAATGGAGTCGTATTCTCACAAGATCAGGACCTTGTGAATAATCTAGCCAGATACGCGTCCACTGATACGAACACCGTAGGACACGTTAGACTATCAATACGTGGCGGACTCCCTCAGCCGTTTGAAGAGAAGACAGGATGTCAAGGCAAGTTTGTTGACCTCCCCTATATCGCGGCTCAGAAACTAAGGGATGCTAACGTATCATTCCATGTTGCAGTTGTAGTCGATCCTCGATTCACAACCGAGGAAGAAAAACAGGTCATCTACAACAAACTTTCAGACATCGACAAATCAATTAGAGAAAATGTAGAGGAAGAGTACCTAGATCCATACCCTCACGCCCTTGTTAGACTACGAGCAGTTGGTAGAGAAGATGTTACCGGTAAGGAAGTTTCTCGAGTAGAAGAATCAAGGCTGAGAGAGCGGCCCGAGGAGATATAGGTCACTAAAAACAATAAAAATTGCACTTATTGCAAGTTCCAAACCCCATATTGCGATATTCGCAATAAATTAATAGGGTAGTTGAATATATCACAATTCTTATATACAAATTTGTATTAATTATATTTGAAGTGTGAGAGGCGCTTTCCCTCCTGAAATCCTAACACACATACTCTCCTCCTCAAACGCAAGCAACTAATTTTAGCGCCTCTCATCCTTTGCATTTTGCCGCGCTACCGCACCTTTCTTCTCTTGGAATTTTTTTCTCGGAGTGAATACACTCAAAAGATGAAACACTAGCTAGGAAGTATATTTGGAGAAGATCAGATGTGTCCAGAAAGAACTCCAGAAATGTTTGATGCATGGTCCTCAGATTATGATAATTACATAGGG
This sequence comes from Candidatus Thorarchaeota archaeon, assembly GCA_016840385.1. The sequence continues at coordinate 12,776 of JAEOSL010000071.1, forward strand.
ATTGGAAAACTCTCTTTTCCGTTTAGTGGCTACGATAATGTGTTAGATAGAATCGTTGAGCTGGCTAATCCTAAGCCAGGCCTAAAGATTCTGGATATAGGTATTGGGACAGGTAACCTTGCACAGAAGTTTCTCGAGTATGAATGTGAGATCTGGGGAATTGATTACTCCTCAAGTATGCTGGAGGAAGCAAAGAAGAAGCTACCAAATGTCAAACTAGTACTTGCTGACATTATGTCAGAATGGCCATCAGATCTTAGAATTGGTTTTGATAGGATTGTATCAGCATATACTCTCCACCACTTGAGAATTGAAGAAAAAGTTACAGCAGTACAGAGAATGGCTAAAGAACTACTCAGAGAGAATGGGAGATTAATTATCGGCGATATCTCTTTTCTAACTGCCGAAGCACGCGTCAAAGCACGAGCCAATCTCGAAAAAGTGTGGGATGATGATGAGTACTACTGGGCCGCAGATGAATTCAAAGATATGATGTTGGGAAAGGGATTCACTATTGATTATGAACAAATTTCGGAGTATGGAGGTATCTACATCATCAAGTACAAACAAAATCGGAGTTGATTATTCCGCTAGATGGTGGGTATCATATTCATGACAATCGGAGCATAACCGTGTGAGAACACTTCTACAACAAATGGATCACTAGCCTCAGCGACCTTGGTCCACGATTCATTGTCCCGCCTATAGTATGCAAAATGAGAGTTACCATGGCGAATCTCAATAATGGATTTGGTTGGAAGTTGGGTTAGATCCTTGGTGACAAGATAGGTTGAGGAATCTGATGATTCTTCTTCTGGTTGTGAGAGATATACTGAAAAAATACCAGAAACATCTGGAAGAAGCAAGGCAACATGCGGTCTGTCAACTGGATTCCATTTCTTCGGCACGGGGGGATAGCGGCAGGTGAACGCACCCGAAGCCGAACGGAGAACCAAATACGTCCCTTCATCAATCGATGACATGTCTGTGTTAACCTCTAGGGTGCTGTCGTATCGATCCAACCTTTTTTCTGACAAGTTGTACTTTCCATCAGACCTTGAAGTATCTATTGATGGTGTACCACTGTCATTGTCGGAGAAACTGCCTGTCACAAGATACATAGTCGCGAATCAGTATATAACCTTCATTTCGTTGTGAGACAACTAATTGACCTTCTTAGACTTGATTCCAGCTACGTTTCAAGCCTATCCAGCTTCTGTTTTTTTGAAGTTCAGAAAAATCAATGAAACACGAATAAACTTACTAGAATACGATTTTACAACAAGCCAGTATCGAAAATGCTTACTTAACAAATGGCCAACTGACGCCAGGTCTAGTTCGACTTTCTTGCTAGAGCTTCTTCAAGGATTCCATCAAGCGTGTCAAACACTCGAGTTGCCCCTGCATCATGTAGTGCACTTGCAGAAGTTTCTCCAGTGGCAACTCCCCAGAACTCAATTCCCGCCCGTAAGGCAGCTGTTCCATCAATAAGCGCATCACCAATGTAGACCGCCTCTCCAAGTTTTACACCCAGGTCTCTAATGATTTTCAAAATCCCATCAGGATGTGGTTTGGGTTTCGGAGACTCATGCCGAGTTTGAATTATCTCAAAGTGGTTAGCAAGTGGAATCTGTGTCATTATCTGATTAACTGAGCTTCGGCTATTGTTCGTAAGAATGGCTGTGAGAAATCCATGACCCTGAATTTTTTCTACAACTTCGAGTGAACCCGGAAGAAGTTCTGCGCTTGATGCAGCAGAACCTTCATGATTAGTGAGAATGACATCTACTTCTTGATCCATTTCATTCCACTTTTCTATCGAGTAACCATTCGATAGAAAGTAATCTCTTGCCTTAGCTGTTGAGCTTGAAATCCCATCAGCAGGCTCTAGTAATTCAGCAGGTAATCCATTAGAAGTGAAGTAATCTTTGGTGTCTTGTCTCATCGCCTCAAGTGGTAACGAAAGTTTAGTAATAGTACCATCCATATCAAACACTAAAGCTTTGAGCACTGTAGTCACCACATTCACATCAAAAAGATGCTACTTAAAATTACCCGTGATTATGTTGTATGGATTAGAGGTTTTCTATGAAATCTATTACTTCATCATGCACCCTATCAAGTGATCGATGGTAGAAGTGCCCTTCATTTTCCAAGGAGATGCACTTTACCGCACTCTGAATTTGGGATGATATATTCGTCATATTTTCAAATGGAGCAGTCGAGTCAGAAGTTCCATGAAACATCAGAACTGGGCATTCAATTCTAGAAAGATTATCCATCGGAAACCCATCTTCCCGATAGAGATCCAGTGAAGAGCTAACAGAAACAACAAACTCAACTTTGTTAAACGAACTAAATCTCAGTGTGGTGGACCCACCAAAAGAATACCCGGCAATCCCTGCTAATTCGAAACCAAGAGAATCCAACATCTCTGCGGCAGTAGTACTATCATCGACAGCACCAGAAACTCCAGCAAAGTCGGATCGTGAAGTTGCCCCTCTGAAATCAAATCTAAATGTTGCATAGCCAGCTTCAAGAAAAGTATCAACTAATGTTTGGACCACAGGATTGTACATATCTCCCCCCTGCAGAGGGTGAGGATGCAGCACCAAGACAACCAAGGTTGTTTCAGTACTTGGTTTTTCTAATATCCCAGAGAGCTCGGATTCCCCAACTTTAAACTTCACATGTTCTGAACTCAAGGTTCCCACACAGATTTCTATTTTGTTGATAATCCCTTTATACAAGGTCCATCTTCATCTGCAGCCTTCACAACATCAGTTTCTACACCTTTGCCCATTGCACCAACTGCGCTAACATACGGTAGGCATACTGAATCACAGTATAATTTCCCACGTTCCTTGAACGCATCATATTGTGGACAATAGAGGTGATGAAACTCTACGCGATTTTCAGAAATCCACTCTGCTTTCATCTTAGACCCCATTATATGACCAATTACCATCCAAGCATCATGAGCATCCTTCAATGTATCACCAAATCCAAGGCGATCTTTCATTGCTTCTGCATCATCTTCTCCTAAGCGTCTGAATATCTCTGAAACAGCTTCGAGACCTTGGGACCCAAATCGCTCTTCCAATACTATAGACATCTCGGTCATAAGACGCATCAGATTCGACCGTAATTCACTTACTTTGTTACCTGCAGGAATTATTCCTTTCACAGCTGCTGTTTTCATAACACCCATAGTCAGTCAACTCAATATAGATAGACGTAACCGCTGGGAATTTTGTCTTACTTTAGTGTTCTCATTCAGAAAATAATTCTATCTCGTGAAACAATTATCTTTAAGGTACCAGTGATTTGCATAGAACGGACACAATGAAGCTTCCCACAACTATCAACCCGGATGATATGAGAAATCTTGTAGAGCATTTCCCCCAATTACTTAGATCTCTGCAAATTGATGAAGCGGTGCTGGATATAGCTAGCAAGTATCAAAAAGAGGGATTGAGTGGCATCTGTTTCTTGGGTATGGGAGGAAGCTCCATTACAGGAAATTATGTGGCAACTCTCTTGTCAGAGGAATCCGAAATTCCTCTTCTAATTGTAAGAGATTATACAATCCCTACATTCGTGACCAAAGAATGGGTGGTAATTGCAGTTAGTTATTCAGGAAATACTGAAGAAACATTATCAGCATTATCCATGGCACAGAAGACCGGTTGCAGAATATTTGCTATGTCGTCTGGAGGAAAAATAGCTCAAGACGCAAAGTACTCGCTTATCCATTTTCCCAAAGGACTTCAACCTAGAGCAACATTACCTCTAATGCTATCCGCAGTATTGCCTATCACTGAAGCTTTACTGGGTTTGAAGACAACTAATCTTCAAGCTATGGAGGGAATGTTAATCGAAAAATCTGCAACTTGGCAAGATTGGCTTGCACCACCAAGGGAAGTAGCGAAATCATTCAGTGAAAAGATACCACTATTCATTGGAGCCAAGCATCTGGTTCCTGTTGCATATAGAGCAAAGTGTCAGATAAATGAAAATTCCAAAGCACTGGCATTCTATTCAGAGATACCAGAATCCAATCACAACGAGATTGAAAGTTTTGTTCAAACTCATGAATGTTCCATCATCCCGATTTTCTTGAGAAGTAATTTTGAATCCTCCGAAATTGAGAGAAGATTTTCTGTTACATTTGACCTCTATCATGATATGGAACTTAGTCCTTTGAATCTAAAAGCAAATGGAAACACGAAATTAGAAGAGATGCTTTTGTTGACACACTTTCTAGATATGGTTTCTGTAGATCTCGCAGAACTTCGTGACGTGAATCCAATCAGTGTTGAGAAAATACACGAACTCAAGCACCGACTGAATGTATGATTGGACCTAGGTCATAGAAATGTAGTCATTGTTGTGTTGAAGCTAATCCTACGGGAAGTTCTTGTTCCAAGTTCATCAAAGACAATGAAGGCGTATCTAAATTCAACCTCCCAGTTCCAATTATCAGATGTATCAGCATCTAGAATAGCTTGTCTATCACTGACAGAGGTTGCTGTGTTACTCATTATATAATCATTATCAAAATCTGGATACAGGTTCTGTTGTGCAATTGGAGGGATATATGAAAAGCTCGTGTAAGAGAGTAGGTCCTCATTTAGCCAAACTGTTGCACCCATAAAGATAATTCTAACGTTCCCCTCCATTTGTGATGATGTAGCAAGATTGAAAGTTAGTCTAATACTGGGATGGATAGATTCATTCGTGTGGTCGATATTACCAACCGCAACTTCAAGTAATGTCACATTCAATGTTCCAGCAAGTGAATAACTTCCACCATAGTATGTGGCATTACTTACTAGAAGCCCAGAGCTTACAATTGCAACCATGATGACGGTTACTATAATCACATTTTGTGTACGTTCACTTGCAATC